>JAAZZI010000187.1 GCA_014239225.1 Gammaproteobacteria bacterium | reverse complement strand
TTTGCTATATCTATTCTAAATAAGGGTGGCATTGCAATAAAAATATGACCATTTTCAACTAAAGCACTGAAATGCTTTAAGAATAAAGCGCAAAGGAGTGTAGCAATATGAGCGCCATCTGAATCTGCGTCAGCTAGAATACATATTTTGCCATACCTCAAAGCAGATAAATCAGATGAACCGGGATCAACACTAATTGCAACAGCAATATCATGAACTTCCTTTGAAGATAGAACTTCTCCTGACTCAACCTCCCAAGTATTTAGAATTTTTCCTCTTAAAGGCATCACCGCCTGAAATTCTCTATCTCGGGCTTGTTTTGCAGAGCCCCCTGCAGAATCACCTTCAACTAAAAATAATTCAGAAATATTAATATCCTGAGTTGAGCAATCTGCCAGTTTTCCAGGTAAAGCAGGACCTCCGCTTATTTTTTTTCGAACAATTTTTTTATTTGATTTAAGACGCTTTTGTGCAGCACTGATGACCAGTTCAGCAATACGTTCTCCCATTTCAACATGCTGATGTAACCATTGGATTAAAGTATCTTTAACAAGTCCAGATACAAAGATTGTGCATTCACGCGAAGATAATTTTTCTTTTGTTTGGCCCGAAAACTGTGGGTTATCCATTTTAATAGATAATAAATAACAACAATTTTCCCAGATATCATCCGCTGTTAATTTTATTCCGCGTGGTAATAAATTTCTTGATTCGCAAAAATCACGCATAGCATCAAGTAAACCTTGTCGCATACCCGCTATATGCGTTCCGCCTTGAGGTGTAGGCACTAAATTAACATAGCTTTCAGTAATTAATTCTCCGGGCTCCAATAACCAGTGAATAGCCCAATCGACAGTTTCATGTTCGCCCTCCATAGACCCGAGGAATGGCTCATGAGGTAATAGTTCGAGTCCATTTAATTGTTCTGTAAGATAAGTTTTAATGCCATCGTGATAACACCATTCTTCTTTTTCATGTTTTACTTCGTCATTAAAACGAATAAGTAAACCAGGGCATAAAACAGACTTAGCTCGCATTAAATGTTTAAGTTTAGTTAATGCAAATTTTATAGAATCGAAATATTTTTCATCAGGCCAAAAACGAATCTTTGTTCCTGTATTTTTAATACCTACTTTACCAATAATTTTTAAAGAAGATTTCTTTTCTCCTCCTTTAAATGACATGCTGAATTCTTTGCTATCACGTTTAAC
>JAAZZI010000186.1 GCA_014239225.1 Gammaproteobacteria bacterium | reverse complement strand
AACAAGAAGAACATGGTATTAACACTCTAAGGATTTCCAGCAATAAAGAGTTTGCAGATCATTGGAATAAAGTAGAAGAGACAGAATCTTTACTCGAAGATTTAAAACGATCAGTAACTTTTAGGAAACAGAATGCAAAAAATGATACTCAGGAAAAGGAAAGACGAGAAGAGACCATAGAGGTGGTTAGTTTAAATAAAAAAATAGACCGCGAGGATTCTCTCAATGATAAGCCAAAAACAGAACTAGAACAGAAGAAAATTGTTGAATTGTCAATTAACCAGTGGGTTAATTCTTGGTCGTCAAAGGATATTGAAGCATATATTGCAAGTTATGCTCCTGAATTTAAGCCTTCGAGAGGATTGAGTAGGAATGCATGGGAAAAAGGACGACGTAAACGTCTTGCGAATCCGGCCTTTATTAAGATAACGTTAGCAAATGTGGCAGTTGATTTGCGCGGGGAAGATCTGGCTAAGATTACCTTCAGACAAAAATATCAATCAGATACATATAGCGATGAAGTGGATAAAGAGATAACAGTAAAAATGATTAATGACAAATGGTTAATTACACGTGAGAGAGTTCAGCAATAAGTTTTAATTATGAAAGTAAAATATAAAAATTTAATTTTAATGTTATTTCTTTGTAATTTTTCGATTGCTGAGGATGATATTGGGTCAAGCTTATTATCATCAGATAAAGATTTATCGATGTATTCAGAAAGAATTTTGATTGGCGCAATAGATAACGTTAGGAAGAATAAAATAGATAAGGCTTTAGAGCAATTAAATAAATTAATAAAAATTAATCCCGATTTCAAAGCAGCTCAGTTGATATATGCTGATTTAATGTTATCACGCT
The DNA here is from genome assembly GCA_014239225.1 of Gammaproteobacteria bacterium. Taxonomy (GTDB): domain Bacteria; phylum Pseudomonadota; class Gammaproteobacteria; order Eutrophobiales; family Eutrophobiaceae; genus UBA11869. Next base: position 355 of record JAAZZI010000186.1, on the reverse strand, counting down.
CACAGAAGATAACTGATTTTGGAAATATTCAGAATGCTTCTTTTGATCATATAAATTCTTTACTCAGTGAAGTTAAGGCGAGATGGGACTTTCACAAATTAACAATTAAAAAGGATAAGATCCCATCATCTTCCATTTTCCAATATTGACGTTTGATAAATTTTCTACGAAAAGTATCGCTCGCATAATCTTGTAAAAAAGTTACGACCATTAAATCAGGGTTATCTGGATAAAGAAAAACACTCTTGTTAGTTAAATTTACTTTGATATATTTTTTCATAGGTATAACCCGACGCTTATATTCGACCCAAGAATTATAGTCCTTACCAAGCCCCATATATTCTTTTGAGTAATG
>JAAZZI010000185.1 GCA_014239225.1 Gammaproteobacteria bacterium | reverse complement strand
ATCTTTATGGATGAAGGCCAGACTGTGGAAGAAAATGATCCAGATAAGTTCTTTAATAATGCTGAATCAGATAGGTTAAAACTGTTTTTAAGCCAAATACTTACCCACTAAAATTAGTAAAAAGTTATATATTTGAGTTAATTTAGAAATAATAGAACTAAAAACAAAGAGATTAACAAGGTTTTCAGTTATATAATTCATTAGAAGCTATTAATAAAACACCAATGTTTAAAAAAATCTTTAAGAAAGAAGAAGCTCAATACACGCCAGAAATATCTCAAAATGAGGATTGGACTAAGGACATTAGGAGAAGTAAAAAAATTGGTCGTGAGGTAGAGCAACTAACCTTTTTAACCGATAATAATAGCACTAATGAGACTAATGGGACTAAGAAGGGACTAAGTAAGGATCATCTTAAAATACTGAAGAATTGCAAAGATGAAAGTAGTGCAAATGAATTAATGACAATCCTAAAAAGATCGAACAAATCAAAATTTAAAATTGCAATTATTAACCCATTAGTCAACAATGGTTATTTAGAGTTAACAATTCCTGAAAGTCCAAGAAGTCCAATTCAAAAATATAGACTTACAAACAAATTTGTTAGGCGAAGAAACAAATAATAGTCGCTAACCCGCCTTTTTTTCTTAAATAAAGCTTTATTTTTAGAGTTTTTAACGTAAAGCTCTAAATTTGCTGTAATTCATGTCTTTGTGTATTTTCCTCATTAGTTTATACATTAACTTTAAATAAGCGCTATATAGTTAAATTTAGAGTTCAATATATAACCCTTTGATTTTCCTTGTTTTTATGCATTTATTACTTGTTTTTCTTAGTTTTTAGTTCGTATAATTTATATTATGTTAAATAATATAGTTTAATCTCTATTTATCACTCTAATTGTTAATTTATAGTTAATAGGCAGAATATAATGCTTAGTCCCCCTACTATATTAATAATTTGTATCAATTTTATTCTTAGTCCCAAATGATCATTTATGCACACAAATAAAAGAAATTATCAACTTTTAGGATTATTAATTATTGTCTGGGGATCGTCATTCCTTTTAATTGATAGAAGCTTATTATTTTTTTCTCCTGAACAAATTGTTGGTTATAGATTATTCATTGGTGCTGTTGTTATGTTGTGTGTTTCTTTCTTATATGGTAAACAACTACCAAGAACTATTACTCCCTGGCTTTATTTTGTTGTTTA
>JAAZZI010000184.1 GCA_014239225.1 Gammaproteobacteria bacterium | reverse complement strand
TAAGATTATACATGAGCCTATATTTAGACTTAAGAGAAACAAGCTTTTACCTATTTATCCTTAATTTGATTTTTACGATGTGCTCTTGGGTGAGTTTCATCGTAAACTTGAGCTAAATGCTGAAAATCTAGATGAGTATAAATCTGAGTAGTACTAATATCTGCATGCCCTAATAATTCCTGTATAGCACGTAAATCACCGCTTGATTCCAGAATATGGCTGGCGAATGAGTGTCTTAACATATGGGGATATACATGAGTTGATAATCCCTGTTTTATTGCCCATTTCTTAATACGCTGTTGTATAGACCTTGGGCTAATACGATTACCTCTATTACTGATAAAAAGAGCTTTTTTATTATTACTGGTAAGTGCCTGTCTATTTTTAAGCCAGTCATCTATTGCTTGAATAGCATATTTACCTATTGGAATACTCCGGGTTTTTTTACCCTTCCCGGTAACAATTAGAACTCGGTCGGAAAAATCAATATCATCAATATCTAAACTTATAATTTCTGCTAAACGTAGTCCTGATGAATAAATTAATTCTAATATTGCTTTATCACGTATCGCTAACACATCATTCTCTTTAATTTCCAATAATTGACAGGTTTGATCGACGTCTAATAACTTGGGTAACTTACGCGCTGTTTTTGGGGTAATTATTCCTATGGCGGGATTTGTACTTACTTCGTCTGTTTTTAGTAAATATCGATAAAAAGCTCTAATTGATGATAAGTTTCGTTGTAATGAACGTCCCGAAATACCTTTGCGATGTCGATATGAAATAAAATCTCTTAATTTCTGTCCATTAAGATCCGACCATTTCTTAATACCTTGTTTAACACAATACATCTGCAAATAATTTAGATCTCGCTGATAAGCATCGCGAGTATGTTTAGATAAATAATGCAGTGTCTCTTTAAAAGAACTAACTAACTGCGTCTCTGATGAGTGCATGAGAATACTTAAAGTTCTTCAATCCAAGGGTTTATAATAAAGCTTAGTATCTCTCCAAGATTGGCAAGTAATTCAATACCCATTCCTGGCTGAAAACGCTTGGCATCAAAACTTCCAATAGCAAGAATTCCTCCCCAACCAACCCCATGCAGAGGTATCATTACAGATGAAGCAATATCATCGCCATCATCGCCAAACAAAAATACCTGTTGTTGGTGATTTATTTTACCGCTGAGGGGTTCTCGTTTTTCGATTATGCGCTTAAACAGTGATTCCTCTATAGACTCTTTACCTACAAACT
>JAAZZI010000183.1 GCA_014239225.1 Gammaproteobacteria bacterium | reverse complement strand
GGAAACTTCTAATTTCTTTGATAAAGCATTAACAATAGAAACCCCAACACCATGTAGCCCGCCTGAAAATTTATAATTTTTATTTGAAAATTTACTTCCAGAATGAAGACGCGTTAGTATTACTTCGACACCGGGCAATTTTTCTCCTGGATGATTATCTACAGGCATACCACGTCCATCGTCTGAAACTGTTACTGAATTATCCTTATGTAAGGTAACTTCAATTTTTGAAGCATAGCCTGAAATAGCTTCATCCACACTGTTGTCTAATACTTCTTGAATTAAATGATTTGGTCTTGAGGTATCCGTGTACATACCTGGCCGTTTTCGGACAGGCTCTAATCCCGTTAATACCTCAATATCAGAAGCATCATATTTTACTGACAAGTGATTTTATCCCGCTTATGCATATACAAGTCTTATAGAATAAGACAACAAAGGTAAAATATCTAATTATGTGTAAATCTTAGGTTAAGCTGATTCTAGTCTAAATCGGAAATGAGTGATTCACTGATATTTTGCGGTATTGGATTAACCGTGTATTTATATTCAGGATGATTAATGCCCGCAGATAACTGGCATCCGCCTTTTAAGCCATCAATCATTTCATGATCCAACTGAAACCTTAGAAAGTGTACTGCAGATGTTTTATTGTCATCACTACGCTCGAGGTCTTCATCTGAGATAGCATGAATCTCATTAAAACCCTCAATCTTTAGCCATAGATTATTTTCGATACCCAGCATCTTTTTTAAAGCAGCTCTACGTTCTTCTTCGTCGGCGAATTCAATCATAAAAGTAGCTTTCCAGTTATTTCCATCTGGTATCAATGCATTATAAACAACTAACTCATCATCAATTGCACTTGATTCAAAAATTTTTTCCGCCCTTAACATTTCCTGTATTTGATAATGCATAATTAAACTATCTTCAAAATACAATGTTGTATTTGGTCCAATAGCTAAATGGCGATTCTTCTTATGCGCCATAATTTTTAGACGAAAATCATTACGAATTTCAGAATACTTTTCTAAAGAAAATAAGTTTTCTCGAGTTAATTTTTTCATAAATTATATGCCATATGCTTTTCTTAATAAGGTAAAAGGGCTTTCAGATCTGATTTTAATATTTTCAACGCCATTATCAATTTGATGACCGGCCATCGGGCAGTCACTGATATAGTGGTCAATCTTACTTTCTTCAATTTTATTTATGATTGGTCTACAAATTTTCATTGATGTCTCATGGTATTCAGTTTTTACTGCATA
>JAAZZI010000182.1 GCA_014239225.1 Gammaproteobacteria bacterium | reverse complement strand
GATATTTTAAGAAGTAAAGCATTTCTGCCATGTTCAGTCGAATGGTTAAGAAGTATGTTTTTCAAACCTTAGACAAGATAGAAATTATTACTGTATTTGTGATGTTTTCACGACTAAACGATTTGGAGGAAATCCACTGGCAGTATTACCAGATGCAGAAGGTCTCACAGTGGTGCAAATGCAGCAAATTGCGAGGGAGTTTAATTTTTCTGAGAGTACATTTGTTTTTCCTCCAGAAAAAGGAAATACTCGAAAAGTTCGTATTTTCACTCCTTCTACAGAGGTTCCGTTTGCAGGTCATCCAAATATTGGAACTGCATTTGTATTCGCATCAGCAGGCATAATTGAAGAATTTTACGAAACAACGGAAATCGTCTTTGAGGAAAAAGCAGGTTTAGTTATGGTAACTTTGCAAAAACTTCATGATGGCTCGTTTTGGTCTGAACTTCAGGCTCCGGAGAAAATATCTATTGGAAAAACCATTCCTACTGAACTATTAGCATCTGCAATATCATTGCCTCCTGACAAAATAATTACAGATATACATCCTCCTCAGATTGTTTCAGTTGGCTTGCCGTTTCTTATAGCAGAATTAGAAGATAAGGCTGCCTTGGAGAAGGCAAGTGTTAATCTGGAAGGATTTAATAAGTTAGCTGGTCAAGGCATCACCCCTGATATTCACATCTACACCCGAAGTAATGATGAGTTTGATATTCGGGCACGAATGTTTGCGCCTTTTGATGGAGTTCCGGAAGATCCTGCTACTGGAAGTGCTAATTGTGCGTTAGGTGGGTTACTGACCCATTACAACTCTGCGAGGTCAGGTAATTTTGAATGGAAAATTGCTCAGGGTGTTGAGATGGGACGCCCCAGTTCTTTGAAGGCTCGTACTCAGAAAAAAGATGGTGAAGTAATTTCTACGTATATTGGTGGAAGCAGTGTGATGGTCAGCGAAGGAGTTATATATGTGGACTGAATGGCCGACTATCCATTTCACCTTAATCTCTGGTGGCGGTTTTGAAGTTCTAAAGTTGGATCGTTGTAGTTTATTTAAATCCCACCAATGTTTGTTGCTGGAATTCAGGCAGCAGGACAATAGTAAAAAGGGGCTGACAAAAGCAATTATTTTGGATATTATTCTGCTATACTCCTTCTTTATTTTCAAAAAAAAATTCTTTTGAACGCTGCTTCCTGTATATGGAAACATACTTATATAACTGCAAGAACAGGTAAAAATAATTTCATACTCAACTGCTGGTCATGGCATAAAAAACA
>JAAZZI010000181.1 GCA_014239225.1 Gammaproteobacteria bacterium | reverse complement strand
TCTTCCCCATCAATTTGCTTATCGAGCGCATTTCGATTAAGTTCACTATCAAGTAAATATTGTAATTTTATAATGCGTTTTTGAGTGACCTTAATGGTTGATTCAACAGCTTCTATTTTTTGGTCGCGTGTTGTTTCTATCTCCTTAATAGTAGTGAATGTTTCGAGTAACATTTTATCATGTGCTTTTTTCTTTCGTTCTTTTTCTTCTTCCCGCGCAATGATTGCTGCTTCTTTTTTTGCTTTTTCTAATTCTTCTTTGGTTTTAATTCTCTCTTTTTTTTCTAGAACAATGCCACCTTTACTTAACTCTTGATAACCTTGTTGTGTATATTCTGGTGGTATTTTATCACCACATTCTTTTATGCCTTCACTATTTGTCCAACATTTCATTCGAGCACTAACATGATTAGCGAGAATCATTTCACATAGTATAAAAAAAATAATTAAATTTAATAATTTTTTATTCATAAAAGCCTAGTTTAGACGGTATTAATATTTATTTTTCATTATTATAATACGGCTCTCATTTTGAAGTCATTCGTTAATTTCGCCATATTGCATACTATAGGCGTTTATTGCTTCAAGGTGTTTCTTTAGATTATCATTTTTACTTATAAATGAGATGATGTCATTTAAGCTAACTATGCTAATAATCTTGATCTTATATTTTTCTTGCGCTTCTTGAATAGCAGATTTTTTACCTTCTCCTTGCTCTTGTCTATTCACAGCAACGATTGTTCCAATTACAGTCCCCCCTTTTGAATGAACTATATCTATTGATTCTTTTATCGACGTTCCAGCAGATATTACATCATCAATAACGATAACACGATTATGGATTTCAGCGCCAAATGTCGCCCCTCCTTCCCCGTGGTCTTTTATTTCTTTTCGATTAAAACAAAATGGGTAATTATTATCAAAAATTTCATGGAACGAGATAGCCGTAGCTGAAGCTAACGGGATTCCTTTGTAGGCGGGCCCATAGATCATATCAAATTTGATTTCTGCCTTATGAAGAGCTTCTGCATAAAATCTACCAAGCTTTGCCAAGCTTTCTCCATCATTAAACGACCCTGTATTGAAGAAATAGGGGCTTATGCGACCTGATTTAAGTTTATATTCACCAAAACATAACGCTTTTCTTTCGATTGCGAACTCAATAAATTCTTTTTGATACTTTTCCATTGACGCCTCTTAATTTAACCAACAAATTAAAGATGATTCTGTATGATACAGTGCAAAATAAATAGGGGATAGTTTGGATGAGAGTAATTTCGATAAATGTTA
>JAAZZI010000180.1 GCA_014239225.1 Gammaproteobacteria bacterium | reverse complement strand
AACTAATAAGACTATTCTCATCAATTACCTTAGCATCTTCCGCCTTCTTAATAGGAGATTGACGTTCATCACTAAATAATTTTGCATCGTCTTCAAGCTCTCGTCTAACTAATGTTTTCAGACGTGATTTCGATCCTAATATAGTTTCTAGTTGTTTCTTCTCTTTTTTTAGATTACTTAATTCAATCTTGATCTTTTGTTCTTCAAGTTTTGCTAATTTTCGTAATCTTAAATCTAAAATAGCATTGGCTTGTATGTCACTTAATTTAAAGTTTTTTATTAAAATGCTTTTTGGATTTTCTTCTTTTCTAATTATCTTAATAACTTTATCTATATTTAAATAAGCAATCATTAGGCCATTTAAAACATGAATTAAAGAAACAATATTATCTAATCTAAACTGCAGTCTCTTGCGGACAGTTTCAGTTCTATATTCAAGCCACTCTTTTAAAATAGTTTTTAAGTCTTTGACTTGTGGGCGACCATTGAGGCCGATTATATTTAAATTAACTCGATAACTACGCTCAAGATCAGTTGTTGCAAATAAATGCAACATTACTTCCTCTGTATCTATACGATTTGAACGTGGTACTAAAATTAATCTAGTGGGGTTCTCATGATCTGATTCATCACGAAGATCATCGATCATAGGTAATTTTTTTGACTGCATTTGAGAGGCAATCTGCTCTAAAACTTTATTTCCGGAACTTTGATATGGTAATGACGTTATCACAATATTTTCGTCTTCTTTTTGCCAGACCGCGCGCATTTTTATTGAACCATTTCCCGTTTTATAGATTTCATGTATTGCTGATTTAGAACTAATAATTTCAGCATTCGTTGGAAAATCTGGTCCTTTAATATGTTTGCATAATTCAAGCACAGAGCTTTTTGGTGCTTCAAGTAGTCTAATGCATGCACTGATAACTTCTTTTAAATTATGTGGAGGGATTCTGGTTGCCATTCCTACTGCAATTCCGGTTGTCCCGTTTAACAAGATATTAGGTAATCTCGCTGGTAATAATTTTGGCTCCTCGAGAGTTCCATCGAAATTAGGAAGCCAATCAACAGTCCCCTGCTCTACCTCATTAAGTAATATATCAGCATAAGCAGTCAATTTTGATTCGGTATATCGCATTGCTGCAAAGGACTTTGGTTCATCCATTGAGCCCCAGTTTCCCTGTCCATCAATGAAAGGGTATCGGTAAGAAAATGGTTGAGCCATTAAAACCATAGCCTCATAACAAGCACTGTCACCATGAGGATGGAATTTACCAATCACGTCACCAACAGTCCTTGCTGATT
>JAAZZI010000017.1 GCA_014239225.1 Gammaproteobacteria bacterium | reverse complement strand
CCAGCCAATCGTGACAACGTAATCACTTTCCATTTGCGGGCCATTTAGATTCTGATGCATTGGGATAGCTGCTTCAAGAGAAACTCGATGACCTTGTAATATGCCTGTTTGCCCCGCTAAATTTAATCCGAAATAGAGATTTACCGTATCTCCTCCGTATTTATCTGGGTCGGCAGTTTGAACAGGAAGAGAAATTCGTTCGTCTATACCATCTATTCTATCTTCGTGTTTATAAGCTGCTCTTGCGGATACACTAATTGCGGGTTGTGGTTGATAACTTATCCATGAGGCAACCTCATGGATATTGCCTAAACTATATCCTTTGTGATCGTTAATTCGAAATATACCCATATATTGCCCGCCCCAACTCACTTTATCTAGTTTTCCGGTATAGGTAACCCCGGGCAGCAGATCAAAAGTGCCAGAACCTAATTGCATACTATAAGGTAAAATGACATTTGATCTTGCGCCAGCGGGCGTAAGAATGGTATCCCTCTTATTAGTATCGCCGGTAGGTAAGCTTATGCCCAGATTAAGATGTATTTTATGTGTATTATTTTTTGATAACCGAAACATACCAGCGATCTTTGTATCTCCCATACCACTTGATGTTGTTGTAAATGTACCTCTTCGAGTTGTACCCGACCCACCTTGAAAGGTTATGTGATCCATAGATTTTTCCATATACATACCCATAAACATTAGTGTCAACCAGTCAGAAGGTGCGTACATCGTGCCAAGCATATGCATATTCATTGTCATTTTAGTCGGAACAACGCGTAATGTTGCTGGTGGCGAAAATCGATTTGCAACATTTGTAACGATAAATTCTGGTGATACTTTAGTTGTTCCGATTTGATTACCTTCCATACTCATATGCTGAAAACGATAAGATGACATCCATTTCCCTTGATGATGCATATGTGCACCCATTACACCAATTGGCGCATGACCACTCGCATTGATTCGTTTCAATTTACTGTTCTCTAGTGTGAGGGCAATATTATTGTGATTCTCATCGGCAAAAATATTAGCCCAGAGTAAAAATAATGAGAATGCATAAATAAATTTTTTATTATTTAAAAACATATAATCCCCAAAAATAAATACACAAATAGATCAAATCAGCAGATTTTGATCTGAATTAAAAATATAAAAAAATGTGAAATTAAATTAGGGTAGGGGGTGCGCGTGCATACTGCGATGTATGAATAAAAGATGTATCGAATGAAGCTTTATATAAAATCAATTCACCATCTAAAAATTGATTCTTATAATCTAGAATAAATTGATCAATGACAAGAGACGTGCTGCTTGATGTCCACAAGTTGCAATTTGTTTGTTTTTTGTGGTCGTTAGATACAGGCTCGTTATGTTTATTAGGTTTCTCAAGTCCTGCTAATTGATTAATATTATTTGGGCCATGACATAGCGTAACTGCAAACAAATCACCATTTGTGTTTTTTGTATTAAGCATAAAACCAGGCGCGACAAAAGTTCGCACTAGCATGCCTAAAGCAATGATACAAACGAATAAGTATTGTCTATGGAGTTGACGAAAATAGTTCATATGAGCTCTGATAATACCTATTTATTTCAGTGTTGTATTTATAATTAATTTAGTTATATTTTTTGAAGTAGTTGACATTGATTCAACTATACCTATTAAATCCCCTTTTTCGGATTTAGCATTACCACTATTAGAGATTCTTGCCAAAACTTGAACAGACTTATAATCAGAAAGTTTATTAGATGGAAGCATAGACATTGAATCATTCATTTCCACTAATAATGGTAGGTCGGCGACTGTTTTTCGCAAAACAATAATTGGCATGTTATTTGGACTATTTATCGGTTTTGCATAGATAAATACTGCTTTATTTTTATTTATATTAGTGAAATTAGGCGATAATTCGATACTTAATTTAAGTGAGTATTCAATTTTTTCTTGCGTAATCGAGCCATTGTTTTGAATTGAAATATTATTATTTTCTTTAGCAAATTCTATATATTTTCTTATATTTTTTTCTTCTTCGGATCCTATTTCTAATTTAGGCAGTACATTTTCCCAATAATTAATGGCTTTTTTTACTTCACCCTCTTCGTAAGCCACTAGACCAGCCAGCCAAAGACCCATTGTATTTTGAGGGTCTAACTGTAGTGCTTTTTTAATTAGTTCTGAGGGTTTACCAGCAAAAATTCCAGAATTTGCCATGGCTAAAACATCTGCATATCGAAATAAAAGTGACGGGTCATCACCTTTTAGACGGTATAGATTTTCAAACGCTCTAATTGCTTCAGGATAGCGTTTAAGTACAACATAAGAATTAGCCAGCATTAACCAATCATCACTATTATTCGGATCATCTAACAATCGTCTCTCAACGCGTTTAAGCATTTGTTCTACAGATACAAGTTTTTCACTATCGCTTTTTGTATTTTTTAAGTCTGAAACTAGGACTAATTTTTCTATTGAATTAGGAGTTCCAATAAAACTGTATACAGATATAACAAAGACAGGGATGACTAATAAAAGAATTATTGAAATAGTTTTTTTTGATTTCAAATTTGAGAAATATAGTTTCGAGTCTAGTATATCTGTATTTTTATTATCTTTTATTAATGAGTATTCTAATTCCTCGATAGCATTATTAGCCTCACTTTTTGTAATTAAGTGATTTTCAATATCGAAATTAATCTCTTTTAATTTTTGATTATAGATATCTATGCTATTTTGGTTAGAATTTATTTTTTCATTATTTTTATTCATCAATGTTCTTATTATTACAATAATAGATATTAATAATAAAGATGATGCCGATAGTAAGAATAAAGTCATTGGTATTTATATTTATTTATAATTATTTGAAATAATTTAATCTTAGTGATTAATTATCCATAGTATTATTTTGAGATTGCTTTTTTATAAAAATGATTGCTGTGGTTATGGCTATGATTAAAAATAGAAAAGGACCGAACCAGAGCAACCAAGTATTATCTTTTAAGGGAGGGCGGTACAGAACAAAGTCACCATAGCGTTCTACTAAGAATTCTGTAATTTGATTATTACTCTTTTCTGATTGAATCATTTTAAAAATTTCATTCCTTAAATCTTGAGCTAGTGGAGCATCAGAATCAGCAAGTGATTGGTTTTGACAAACTAAACATCTAACTTCTTCTATTAGTGAATAGTAACGTTGTTCTTGAATTTTATCGGTAAAATATACAGGCTCATCATTTGAAAAACTTTTATGAGTTGTAAATATGATTAAAGCAAATACTATAGATTGATATAATATTTTCATAATTAATTTTCTTGTTCTAATTTTTTTATGAGCGGCATAATAATATCATCAAATTGTCTTTTATCAATTGGGCCTATGTGTTTGTAACGAATAACTCCTTTTTTATCAAGAAGGAATGTTTCCGGCACACCATATACACCATAATCTATCCCAACATTTCCATATTCATCGTATGCACTTTCTATATAGGGATTTCCTAAATTCTCAAGCCAAATGAGCGCATTAGTTCTTTTATCTTTATAGTTAAGCCCATACAAACTTAGATGATATTTTTTTACTGCTTCATTAAGTATTGGGTGCTCAAGTCGACATGCTACACACCAGGAAGCCCATACATTTATTAGTGATACTGTGCCTTTGATATCATCTACACTAATATTAGATTCTGGATTGTGAAGGGATGGTAGATTAAATTTGGGAGCTATTTTATTTATTAGTGGAGAGGGGACATATCTTGGATCATTTTGCAGCCCATAAATAAATAGTACTGTGATCCCAATAAAAACTGTAAGCGGAAATAGATAACGGATCATTTAACTTATGGGACAGCTTCATTATTGATAGTAATTATTTTCTTTTTTAATATTCTTAGACGATAACGCTTATCTAAAACAGCTAACAAACCTCCAATTGCCATTAATATTGCCCCAAGCCATATCCAACGCACAAAGGGTTTGTGGTAAAGTCTCACGCTCCAAGATTCATTATCTAGTGGTTCACCTAAAGCCATATAAATATCTCTAGTAAACCCTGCGTCTATTCCTGCTTCCGTCATAGGCATGTTACGTACAGTATAGATTCTTTTTTGCGAACGAAGCGTGGTAATAAAATCTTCATCTTTTGTTACATCAACGATTGCTTCAGTTGCTTCATAGTTTGGGCCAGATACTGTTTTTAAATCCTTGAGATGAAATTGGTAATCGGAAAATTCAATAATATCACCAACTTTCATACGTTGATGAATATCGACACTATGTTGACTCGTTATAGTTATTCCCACAATACAAACCGCAAAACCTATATGAGCAACTAACATTCCATAGAAACTACGGGAAATAATTCGCATTGCTGCGAGTTTATTTTTTTTATTTTTTACCTTAACGAATAATGAATAAAGAGTAGTAGTACTTATCCATAAGGCAGCAACGATTCCCGCAATGCTTTTTAATTGATTATTCTCAAAGAATATTAATCCTATACTGATACCAATGAATAAACTTGCAATTAATAAATTACGTAATTGTTTTAGTAATAATGAAAAGTCGTCTTGTTTCCATTTTGTGAGAACCCCTAATCCAAGGAATATTATGACCGGGGTCATTATTGGCACAAATACCGCATTAAAGTAGGGCGCACCTACAGATAATTTACCAAGATTAAGTGCTTCTATGATCAAAGGATAAATAGTCCCAAGTAGTACTGTTAACATTGCCACTAGAAATAAAATACTATTGAATAGTAGAAATGTTTCACGAGATAGTAATTTAAACTTGCCCCCGCTTTTGGTTGAAGGCGCACGGAAGGCATAAAGTACTAGTGAACCACCAACAAAGATTGTTAATAAAGCAAGAATAAAAATTCCACGTGTTGGATCTGTTGCAAATGCATGAACTGAAGTTATCACCCCTGAACGCACCAAGAACGTGCCTAATAAACTAAGAGCAAACGCACAAATAGCGAGAAGAATCGTCCAATTTTTAAAAATTTCTCTTTTGTCTGTTGCGGCAAGCGAATGAATTAATGCAGTTCCTATTAGCCAGGGCATAAACGATGCATTTTCAACAGGGTCCCAAAACCACCAACCACCCCAACCTAATTCATAGTAAGCCCACCAACTACCTAGTGCGATCCCTATTGTCAGGAATATCCAGGCAAGTAATGTCCATGGTCGAGACCATCTAGCCCAGGTTGTATCTAAATTACCTCCTAATAAAGCAGCTATAGCAAAACCAAAGGCCACAGAAAACCCCACGTACCCCATATATAATATTGGCGGGTGAATAATCAATCCGGGGTCTTGTAATAGTGGATTTAAATCTGCTCCATCTAATGGAACAGGGAAGATGCGTTCGAAGGGATTAGAAGTGAAGAGCATAAAAAGTAGAAAACCAATACTTACCAACCCCATCACCCCAATAACACGAGATAAAAAATATTCAGGTAAGCGATGACTGAAAAAAGTCACAGCTATTGTCCAAATACTTAAAATTAATGACCATAATAATAAAGAGCCTTCATGCGCGCCCCACACAGCTGAAAACCGATATACCCAGGGAAGGAGTGTATTTGAGTTATTAGCGACATAAGATATAGAAAAATCATTAATTAGAAATGAATAAACTAAAATTCCAAAAGAAATAGACACAAACAGAAATTGTAGACGTGCCGCAGGTCGCGCTAACGACATGTATGTTAGATTTCCCGTAGCAGCACCTACAATGGGAAAAGTACTTTGTATGATTGCCATCGCCAAAGCTAAAATTAATGAGAAGTGTCCTAATTCTGCTATCATTTAACTATTTTATTTTCTTGATAAGGGAGTTGAGCGCCTGCATCTTCAAGAGCTTTTGCTACTTCCGGCGGCATATAATTTTCATCATGTTTAGCCAGCACTTGATCGGCAACGAAGATATTGTCAGATTTCATTTTTCCATTGGCAACTATACCCTGACCCTCACGAAATAGGTCAGGAAGAATGCCATCATATATTACTTTAATTTCATTAATTGTATCAGTTAGTACAAAATTAACTTTAAGATTATTAGGATTTCGTTTAACACTATCGGTTAATACTAGCCCCCCAATTCGAAATGCACGGACTTTTGGCGCTTCGCCATTAGCAATTTCTGTTGGACTATAAAAATACATTAAATTTTCTTCAAATGCTGTCAAAATTAATGTTGCGGCAATACTTATACCAATTAGAATGAAACTAACAATAAATATACGTTTTCTTCTTGGAGTCATTGTTATTTATTATTGCTCCCTAATCTTTTTTTTAATTCATCTATTGTTTTGCGTTCATTTCTAACGGCCAGAAAAATATTTAGAAATAGAACAATGAAGCTAATACCGTATGCCGACCAAACATAAGCTGCGTAACCACCCATTGCAAAAAAATTATTTAATGACATAACTTTAATTACCTAATATTTTTTTAACCCATGAAGAATTGCATTCATATTTAAGTATTTCGCTTCTTGTCTTAATTAGAGCTATTGCAATGTAAAAAGTTTTAAATGCTATTACCATTAATATTAGGGGAATTAGCATAGTGAGATGAATTGAGGGTTTGTCTAACTTTGTAATTGTTGGGCCTTGATGTAGTGTGCTCCACCATTCGACTGAGTAATGAATTATCGGGATATTTATTATACCTATTAATGCAAGTATTGCCCCTGCGCGCGCCGCAATTCTTTTATCATCAAAAGCTGATTGTAGTGCTATATAGCCTAGATATAAAAATAATAATATCAGTTCTGATGTTAATCTTGCATCCCATACCCAGTAGGTACCCCACATAGGCTTTCCCCAGATAGCGCCTGTCGATAAAGCTAAAAAAGTAAATGATGCTCCGATTGGCGCACTAACTCTTGCTATGATATCTGTAATTTTAATGTGCCAAATAAGACTAATTGCCCCTGAAGTAGCAAGGATTACATATATAAAAAGAGACATCCATGCAGCAGGCACGTGCACATAAATAATTCTAAAGCTATCTCCTTGTTGATAATCTGCTGGCGCTAAAACTAGACCCCCGTAAAGTCCACCTATAAAGCAAACAATGCAGACAATAGTGACCCATTTAGATAAGTGTAAGGAAATATCATAAAAATATTTAGGTGAGCCAAATTGATGAATCCACTTGTACATTTTATCAACTCAATCGTATTCTTAAAGCAGCAGCAGTTGCTAATGGTGCTAAGGTGATTGCTAGTACAAGTATACCCGCTAGAAAATAGGTCTCAGCTATGATGGATTGGTTTAATGCTGCATTTTGTATTGCAACTGTAGAAAAAATAAGAACAGGCATTGATAAAGGTAGAATCAAAAGATTAAGTAACATACCGCCACGTAAACCAATTGTTAAGGCAACCATAACAGAACCAAGAAGACTTAAGATTGGCGTTCCGAGAATTAATGTAATGAAGAGAGCTATTATTATTTCATTTGACAATGAGAGAAGTATTCCCATCAGTAATGAAATTATTATCAGAGGCATACCAAATGTTATCCAGTGCGCAAATATTTTTGCTGACACAAGTAATGTAAGCGGATAACGAGATAAAGTTAGTTGCTCAATGCTACCGTCTTCGAAATCAGAACGAAAAATCGTTTCAAGCGATAGACAAGTCGCTAATAAAGCACTAATCCAGATCATTCCAGGTATTATTTCATTTACTATTGTCGACTTTGTGCCGAAGGTCAACGGGAAGAGCGTAATGACAATAATAAAAAAAATTAATGAATTAATAAAATCTGTTTTATCTCGAAAAGCGAGCATTAGATCGCGTTTTAAAATAACATTAAAAATATTTATATATTCAGACATTATTATTTCTCAGATGAATACTTTGTAATGGATAGCCATCAATTTCCATTTTTTGGTGGGTAGTAAAGATAGTTATCCCGCCTTTAGCACAATGATTAATAATTAAATTTTCAATTATTTTTTTGCCTTCCTTATCTAATGCATTAAACGGTTCATCAAGGAACCATAATTTTGACTTTGTCATAAATAACCTTGTAAGCCCTAGACGTCTTTTTTGACCAGCAGACATGTTGTATGTAAAAATTTTATTCATACCTGACATGCCAATTTTTTTAAGAATTGTAGAATAATTAATTTTTGATTTTGATCCTGTTAAAGAATGAATAATCGTCATATTTTCTTCTGCAGTTAACGTTGCTTTTATGGCATTAGTATGTCCAATATATAAAATATTACTTTGAAATTCATAACGGTGCTGATTAATATTTATATTATTCCATAATACTTCGCCAGTGGTTATCTGTATTAGTCCCGCACAAATCTGTAATAAACTACTTTTGCCACTGCCGTTTGCACCGTTAATCTGCACTAACCCACCATCTTCCATAGTAAGATTTAGCCCTTTAAATAGAATATTATTTTGGCGAATGCATTCAAGATTATTGATACTAAATTTCGACATTTTTTTAGTGCTTAATTATATTATTTTATTATAGTCGATATTCTACAGAATCTATGTAAGCTTATAAAATTATGAAATCTTTATTTCTCATGTTTTGCTTTATAATTTTTATTTCCGCTTGCGGTCAATCAAATTATGAGCTAGCAAATACTGCTTATATGTCAGGTGATTATGAGAAAGCATTTAAAGAATTCACTTTTCTGGCTAATGATGGTGATGCCAGGGCGCAGTATTATATAGGTTTTATGCATGAAAATGGATTACATATAAACCAAGATTTTCAAGAAGCAGCTAAATGGTATAAGAAGTCTGCAAAAAAAGGTTATCCTAATTCTCAAATCAGGCTAGCTCAATTATATATTCAAGGAGCAGGAGTCGAGAGAGATTATTTGATGGCAATGAAATGGTCTCGCATGGCAGCAGTTCAGGGTAACGAAGAAGCAGAAGCAAGTATCGGCTATATGTTTCATGACGGGATAGGCGTTCACCAGGATTATACTGAAGCAGTAAAATGGTATAGAAAAGCTGCGGAAAAAGGATGGGCTAGGGCACAACATGATCTTGGCGTTATGTTTCAAAATGGGCGTGGTCTAGAAAAAAATAACAATAAGGCCATAGAATGGTATCGAAAAGCATCTGACCAAGGTTTTTTAGCTTCACAAGTCAATTTAATCAATATGTATCATGAAGGAATTGGTATTCCAAAGGCGGATTTAAAAGCAATAGAATGGTTTTATAATTTAGCTGAAAACAAACATATTATGGCTCAATACAAACTTGCTGAAATCTATTACTTAGGAACTAAAACTAAACAAGATTATACGCAAGCCTACGCCTGGGCAGGCATTGTGGCGGCCCGAGGATTCAAGCCTGCTCAAGAAATTCGAGATAATATAGAGATCCAATTAGATGAAAAGGAATTGGAAAAAGCTCGAAAATTAGCGAGAGAATACTGGAATAAATATGGAAAGCAAAAAGAGGAATAAGCAATTACAAACAAGCCCCATAGAATTTCATAGTCAAATTATTGATGTACAAAATGAAAAAATAATAGAGAAATTAAGCTGAGAGTCTCCCCGACACACTAATTACCAATAAAGGGAATAATTGATGATTTGAACATTTTGAACTTTAACTCAGATTAAAGGACTAACTGGTAGAAAAACATAGAAATTTTTAGTTATTTAGTAGTAAATAACTTGACATTAATTTGAAATACGAGGAATATCGCGCACCCATGATTCTAAATTATATGACAAAACAGGTATTTATATGGCACCGCAACGATCTATGCGGTAGCTACAGGCACCTGTGCGTCAATGGATTTTTAATGATCTAATAGTTTAAGAAACAAATATACCAATCCAAAAAGGCCGTAGGTGATTCACCAGCGGCCTTTTTTTTTGCTTAAACATAACTGGAGGCTCATAAGAAAACATGAGAGATTAAAATGAGAAGTTTAATTGTCTATTCAATATTGTGGTTTATAGTATTATCCAAACCAATTGAGGTTTTGGCTAACGATTATACGACTAGAACCTATCCGGCACATTCTTGTGAATTATTTGCTGAGGACGCGTATCAGGCTGCTGATACTTATCGTCGAGGCGTTATACTAAAAGATATTCTCGATCTAATCGAGAATGCGCCGGTTGCTGACAGCATGAAGCATCGTGCATTTCAAGCAATACAATTAGTTTGGAAAAATCAATTAGACAATCCTGCTTTGGCTTATAGTTTAGCTATGGGTTTATGTTTAAAACCTAAGCAAGAGATGGCACCTATTGATGATTTATGGGTAACTTCTCCAAGAACAAGCAGAGAATTTTTTTAATCAAAAATTAATTTTACACACGGATGTGTAATATTAAGTTTGGTTAATTATTATCTGGCGTATACCCGAGATTCGGAGAAAGCCATTTCTCGATGTTTTCTAAATCTAATCCTTTTCTTTGCGCATAGTTTTTAATTTGGTCACGGTTAATTTTTCCTAATCCAAAATATCTAGAATCTGGATGTGAAAAATACCATCCTGATACAGCAGCCGTTGGATACATCGCAAATGACTCAGTAAGTTTTATTCCTGTATTTTCTTCAACGTCCATTAGTTTCCATAGTAGTTCTTTTTCAGTGTGATCAGGGCATGCCGGGTACCCCGGGGCAGGACGAATACCATTGTAAGATTCACTGATTAATTTCTCATGACTAAGTGATTCGTTGGGAGTGTACCCCCAGTATTTTTTACGAACCAACTCATGTAAGCGTTCAGCAAAAGCTTCAGCGAAACGATCCGCTAATGCCTTTAACATTATTGAGCTATAATCATCATGGTCATTTTCAAACTGCTTTATACGTTTTTCCATATTAAAACCAGTTGCGACA
>JAAZZI010000179.1 GCA_014239225.1 Gammaproteobacteria bacterium | reverse complement strand
ATACTCGTAACTCCTAAAATTATAAAAAAAACAATATTAGCAAAGATATAATCTTTTTTTTTAATTAATTCTTTAATTGTAAATGGCATCAAAATTAAACAAGCAAAAAACCATCTAAAAAAATTAAAACTGTTGATACTCCAAATCAAAAAACCATTGAAGAAATCAGTAAATTTTTAAACATCAATACTAATCAATGTTTAAAAACATTAATTATTAAATCTGAAGATGATGGATTAATTGCTCTGATATTAAGAGGCGATCATGAATTAAATCGCGCGAAAACTGAAAAGCTAAGCAGCGTTATGAAACCACTTACATTTGCGAACAATGATGAAATTATGTCTACTATCGGTTGTGATACTGGTTCAATCGGGCCTATTAATATCTCTATTCCTATTTACATTGATCATGGAGTAAAGAATATGAGTGATTTTGTTTGTGGTGCTAATGCTAATGGTAAACACTTTACGGGTGTTAATTGGGAACGTGATTTACCACTCCCTACAACCGTCGACATCCGAAATGTTTGTGAAGGCGATTTGGCAAAAGACGGTTCTGGTAAACTAGAATTTGCTCGCGGTATTGAAGTTGGTCACATCTTTCAGCTTGGCACAAAGTATAGTTCATGCATGAAAGCAACGTGTCTTGATCAAACAGGAAAAGCGGTTACTTTAACAATGGGCTGCTATGGCATCGGCGTTTCACGAATCGTTGCCGCTGCAATTGAACAAAACCATGACGAAAAAGGTATTATTTGGCCAGCCTCTATAGCGCCCTTCCAGCTGGCACTAATACCTATTAATATGCATAAATCAATACGTTTGCGTGAAGCAGTAATGTCATTCTATGATGAATTGGTTGCAAACAATATAGATGTACTGCTCGATGATCGACAAGAACGGCCCGGGGTAATGTTTTCTGATATCGAATTAATCGGCATCCCCCATCGCTTTGTCTTCAGTGAAAAGGGTCTGGATACAGGTGAAATTGAATATAAAGCAAGACAAGATACTGAAAATAAAAATATCCAAATTAAAAAAGCAGTTGCATTCATAAAAGAAAAAACAAACTATAATTAATGTATAGAAAAATCAGAAAACTCTAAGTATTCTGCGCTGACACATTCAACATTAATAACTCTTGCTATGCTTGGGCCATGTGTCAACCACTTATGTAGTTGATCAAGCGAATATTGCTCGCCGCAAGCGTATACCTCAACTCTACCATCATCAAGATTTCTAGCCCATCCTTTAATACCAAGTAATTTAGATTGCTGGCTTGTTGACATTCGAAATCCAACTCCTTGGACTCTACCGCTAATAAAACAATGGATTGCTTTTTTTTCC
>JAAZZI010000178.1 GCA_014239225.1 Gammaproteobacteria bacterium | reverse complement strand
ACTCAGATATTGATACAGTTAGCGGCTTAAGATTAGGCGCTGATGATTATCTAAGCAAAGATACAAGTATGAATAATTTGCTTGCTCGAATTGCTGCGTTATTTCGTCGTATGGATGCACTACAATCGACCAGTGATATGGAGCAAATTAAACGCGGCAAATTAATTGTTGATACGGATCGTTTTAGAGTTGAGTGGGATGGAGATGTTATAGATTTAAGTCTAACAGAATTCTGGATTGTTCATTCATTAGCAAAAAGAGTAGACCATGTAAAAAGCAAAGACCAGCTTATGCAGGACTCCAATCAATTTGTTGCTGATAATACAATTACCTCACACTTAAAACGGGTAAGAAAAAAATTTAAGGAATTTGACAAAAATTTTGATCAAATAGAGACGGTCTACGGCGTAGGATATCGCTGGAAATCCTAAAGAATTCAGTTAATTCTCAATGTTTAATTTCAATATAAAAATTTCTCTGCGTAGTAAATTAATGCTGATGTCAATTTCAGTTTTGATTATTCCCTATATAGGATTTGAATATATAAAAGAAACTGAGACCCGTTTAAGATCTAAATTAGAGTCAACATTAACATATGTCTCGTATGTAGTTGCAAGTTCTTTGAATAATAAACCAGAATTATTCAGGACAAGTTTTTCAGAAAAAGGAAACGCTTTATATATTCATGAATTAAACGATATTGTTCAAATTGATGGCTATACTTATGATTGGTCATCTTATCTTGATTGGTCTGAACCATATATTTCATCAACAGATGAGGATAATTTTAAACTCATTATCGGTAAAGATAATGATTATTATTATGTGCTGTTACAGGTTAAAGATGATAAATTAATTTATTCTACAAGATCTCGAAATGAGAAAATAAATGGCGATCATTTTATTTTAGTTTATCGAGATAGATTTCGCAGATTACACAAAAATTATCTGAGTCCAATTGCCATTGGAACAGTAACACCTTTTTCTTATGAAAAAACTTACGATGAATATGAAGTTCAAATAGATACAAAAAAGATTTTGACTAACATTCCTGTTTTTTTACAGGAAACCACAGATGGGTTTGATGTGGAAATGAAAATACCCATATATTTAATTGGGGAAAATCTTGGCTTTGTTTTTAATGATATTGATAGTAAAGGCGATAAATTCAACGATATCAGTACTTTTGAAGTTGAACCGAATAGAGTGATTGATTCGTCGAAAGATATTAAAGACATTATTTCAACTTATAGCGGTACCCAAGGGAGACGTATTTGGGTGCTTGACAGGATGAGTCAAGTGCTCGCTAGTAGCGGAAGTTTAAAAC
This sequence comes from Gammaproteobacteria bacterium, assembly GCA_014239225.1. Taxonomy (GTDB): domain Bacteria; phylum Pseudomonadota; class Gammaproteobacteria; order Eutrophobiales; family Eutrophobiaceae; genus UBA11869. Next base: position 28 of record JAAZZI010000178.1, on the reverse strand, counting down.
AAAAATTTGAGAAGAATGTATTTAATAT
>JAAZZI010000177.1 GCA_014239225.1 Gammaproteobacteria bacterium | reverse complement strand
AGTAATGATGGCAGTTGAAAAATTAAATTATATAAAATCCTTAAAGCAGCTACTGATGGGTTTGGGGGAAGTTGTTTCTACAATCGATGTAACTGGTGTTGCAATTGATAGTAGAGAAATTGAGGGGGGAAATTTATTCATAGCGTATCGTGGAACGAACCACAATGGTCTAGATTATATAGATGAAGCAATTAAATCAGGAGCAGCAGCTATTGCAATAGATGAACTTGAAGCATTTGATCCAAAATCAATTTCTACAGAAATTTTTAAGGTTGTTGAATTACGTAAAAACGCAGGTCTTATCATTAGTCGATTTTATGGAAACCCATCAAAAAATATTAAAATTACAGGCGTTACCGGAACAAATGGTAAGACAACAGTTTCATATCTTATTGCATATGCTATGCACGGACTTAAAAAAAATAGTGCATTTATTGGAACTCTAGGTCATGGATTATTTGGCCAAATAGAAAAAAGCAAAACAACCACTCCTGACCCAGTCAAATTACATTCTTTATTTTCACTATGGGAAAATCAAGTTGATTCTGTTGTTATGGAAGTATCTTCCCATGCATTAGATCAGGGGAGAGTGGAAGGTACAGAGTTTAATATTGCCGTTTTTACTAATCTAAGTAGAGACCATATTGATTATCATAAAACTGTTGATGATTATGTTAATGCAAAATTTTCATTATTCGAAAAAACAGGCCTAGAGGATGCCGTTATTAATATTGGCGATCCATACGGGGCTAAACTTATAGAAAATTTACCGGCAGATATAAATGTTTTTGCCTACTCAACTAAAAGTAGCAATCTAAAATTTTATAAAAGAGAGAAAATTTCTTTTATTTATTGCGAGGAGATAGAAATTGAAACTTTTGAGGCAAAAATAATAAGAGTTCAAAGCCCTTGGGGCAAAGCAATTATTAGAGTGAATTTGCTTGGAGACTTTAATATAGAAAATATTCTTGCAGCGTTCACAGTCTTGTGTGTTTCCGGGGCGCCTATTCAAGAGGTTGCCACTATATTATCTGGTTTTACTGGTCTTCCTGGCAGAATGGAAGCCTTTCCTTTACAAGGCAAACCGTTAATTGTTGTTGATTATGCCCATACACCAGACGCACTTGAAAAAGCATTGACCGCCTTGAGACCTTATTGTAAAGGGCAATTATTTTGTATATTTGGTTGTGGCGGTGAGCGGGATGTTGGAAAACGTACCCAAATGGGCTCCATTGCCGAATCACTATCCGATCAAATTATCCTGACAAATGATAATCCACGCGATGAATTGCCCGGTCAAATTTTTGAAAATATTCTCGAAGGAATTAAAAATAAATCTAAAGTAATTATTAAGCACGATCGATCGGATGCGCTTATTAGCACATTT
>JAAZZI010000176.1 GCA_014239225.1 Gammaproteobacteria bacterium | reverse complement strand
AGATCAAAAAACAGGAAATGCTAATAAAAATGCAAAGTCTGGAAGCGCTGAATATGCTGCTTTTATTATGCAGAATTCTCAAAATGTAATTATTGTTCCTGGTTATGGAATGGCAGTTGCACAAGCTCAACACACCGTAAATGAAATTACAAAAACTTTACGTGATAAAAAAATAAATGTTAGATTTGGCATTCATCCTGTTGCTGGTCGCATGCCAGGTCATATGAATGTTTTACTTGCAGAAGCTAGAGTGCCCTACGATATTGTTTTTGAGATGGATGAAATAAACGACGACTTTCCAACAACAGATGTTTCAATAATCATTGGAGCAAATGATATTGTGAATCCATCTGCCCAAGATGACCCTAATAGCCCAATTGCGGGAATGCCAGTACTCGAATGTTGGAAAGGAACAACAACAATTGTTTTAAAAAGAAGTATGGCAACGGGCTATGCAGGTGTACAAAATCCACTTTTCTTTAAAGAAAATACACGCATGTACTTTGGTGATGCTAAAGAAACACTTGATGCTGTTTTAAAAGAATTACAATAAGTGTTAACTAGAATATTTTAAAGTTAAGGTTTTTTGATAATTGATTCATTAGACATGTATTGCCGTAATACGTCTGGAATAATAATATCGCCATTTTTTGTCTGATAATTTTCCATAACAGCTATTAGAGTCCTACCAACAGCGAGACCCGATCCATTTAATGTATGTAATAACTCTATTTTATTAGTCTTTGAGTTGCGCCACCGAGCTTTCATCCGACGAGCCTGAAATGATTCGAAATTACTACAAGATGATATTTCCCTATACGTATTTTGGCTAGGTAGCCATACTTCAATATCATAGGTTTTAGCGGCAGCAAAGCCTAAATCGCCTGCACATAAAGTAACAACACGATAAGGAAGGTTTAATTTCTTAAGAATTGTCTCGGCATTTAATGTTAATTTTTCTAATACATTATAAGAATTTTCAGGCCGAACAATCTGAACTAATTCAACTTTCTCAAATTGATGCTGCCTAATCATGCCTCGTGTATCTTTTCCATAGGAGCCTGCTTCACTACGAAAACATGGTGAATGACAAACAAATTTTAATGGTAGTTCTATATCATTAATGATTTTATCTTTAACAATATTTGTAACTGGTATTCAACAAGAATTAAATGAATTAATAATTGTAATTCCCAATATACCGCACGAATCTGTGCCTGATGGTAGTACTGATGAAGATAATCAACTAATAAGAGAATGGGGTGAAAAACCAAGTTTTGATTTTAAAATAAATGATCATGTTGATCTTGGTGAATCTTTAGAACAAATTGATTTTGACTCCGCAACACAAATAACAAGTTCTCGCTTTGTTGTTATGAAAGGTCAGATCGCTCGTCTACATCG
>JAAZZI010000175.1 GCA_014239225.1 Gammaproteobacteria bacterium | reverse complement strand
ATCTTTATCCTGTTCTCAGTCTGACAACCCAAAGTTATTTTTTGATAAGGGCCAGTATGGAAAGGCATATGCTTTATGGCAGCCGCTAGCTAATAATGGTGATTTAGTTGCTCAAAATTATATTGGCATTCATCATTATCTTGGGTTAGGTGTCGAAAGAAATTTAGGATTGGCTAATAAATGGTTTGAAAAAGCTGCATTAGGAGGATTTTCTGATGCTCAATATAATCTTGGTATTATGTATGAGAATGGAGAATACATAAGACAAGATTTTATTATTGCATCAATGTGGTTTTATGTGGCATCTAAAAATGGTAGTAGCAACGCTAAAAAAAGAATTCAAGGGTTATTAAATGACGATAAATTATTTCCTAATCAATATAATCACGCAAAGAATCTAGCAAAAAAATATTTAAATATAGAGAAATAAAATTATTTTTTATCCTTTTTGGTTGAAGCGAAAGCTGCTAATACTCTCTGACGTGAAAAGGACTAAAAAGATATTTTTCGGGGGGGAGTTGACTTAACTCAGGAGTATATTACTGCTTCGTCTTTTGACAAAACCTCGACAACTGATATTCTTAACTTTAATTGTATTTAGGTAATTGGATATTATCTTAAGCTGTCTTATATTGATGTAAAAAAATATTTTAAAATTATAATAAAGCCAATTAAAAACAATAATATAAATATATGTCTTAACTATTTACAGTAATATTAAAGGAAGGGGAGGTACGCTCCATGTCCAAATCAAATGTCAGTTCTACGAAAACTAAAGAGTATTTTAATCGTTATATGGAGGGGGTTGAGAAACGCAATTCAGGCGAGTCAGAGTTTGTTCAAGCTGTCTATGAGGTTGCATCAACAATATTCCCTTACATAGCTGATAAACCAATTTATCATGAAATGCAGATTCTAGAGCGCATGGCAGAGCCTGAGCGCGTAATTTCGTTTCGTGTGCCATGGTCGGATGATGCTGGAAATATTAGGACTAATCGCGGTTGGCGAGTCCAATTTAATAGTGCAATCGGGCCATACAAGGGAGGTTTGCGTTTTCACCCATCCGTCAATCAAAGTATTCTTAAATTTTTAGGATTTGAGCAGACTTTTAAAAATAGTTTGACTGGATTACCAATGGGTGGCGGCAAAGGAGGGTCAAATTTTAATCCGAAGGGGAAATCAGAACTTGAGGTAATGCGTTTTTGCCAGAGTTTTGTGACAGAACTTTATCGACATATTGGAGCAGATACGGATGTTCCGGCAGGTGATATTGGTGTAGGCGGACGTGAAATAGGTTTCATGTTTGGTCAATACAAACGCATTACCAATCATTTTGTTGGCATACTGACTGGCAAGGGATTATCTTTTGGCGGATCAAAAATGCGTACTGAGGCGACTGGTTATGGTGCGATATTTTTTGTACAGAATATGTTGCAACAAATAAAAGAA
>JAAZZI010000174.1 GCA_014239225.1 Gammaproteobacteria bacterium | reverse complement strand
CAATATTTGCTGATAAAAACCCAAATCCTCTGATAGCTAATTTTGATTTATCCCCAAATTGTATTGGTTTTGTTTCAACAAGAATTAAAGTAAGCGAGCCCTCAAATATTATCGTTGTTATTGATTCTAACGAAATGCTTTATATGACTAAAAAATTTATTATTGTTCACGAAAATGGATGTGGTTAAATGTCCTCGACGATTAGACTAAAATCAAAAACAAGAAATAATATTACAACGGTACGTGCAATTATACGACATCCAATGGAAACAGGTTTTAGAATAGACAATGAAACTGGTGAGCCTGTGCCTCAGCATTATATTAAAAATGTATTAGTTAAACATAATGCTAAGGTTATTTTTTCATGTGATTGGAGTCGTGCTGTCTCTAAAAACCCTTATCTTTCATTCATGTTTAAAAATTCAAAAATAGGGGATAAAATAGAAATTACCTGGTTTGATAGCAAAGATAATACTGACTCACTAGAGACTGTAATATAATATTGCTGTTTTGAAAAAAATAACCTTTTAATGCGTGCAATAATTTCTTTTAGTTTCTTTGTTGTGCTGGCATTTGTCATCGGTGCATTATTAGCCTATCCATTAAAATTACTTCTTGACCCAGTACTTGATCTTGCTTTTCGTAAATATTTAAATTATGCAACTTTGATTAGCGGTGTAATAACTTGCTTTATATACCTACAAATAAATAATCTGCTCTCATTTAATGCTTTTGGTTTTAGTGGCAAATGTAATAAGTTTTTAATGGCTCTTTTTAATGGCTTCTTATATGGAATGGCCATTATGTTAATCATCGAGATTACTTTATTTATTCTTAAAATACATGAACTTGATTCTTACCGTGGCCTATGGATATTTTCTAATATCTCTTTTTTATCGAAAGCATTGCTCGCTGGTTTATTAATCGCATTAATTGAAGAATTAATTTTTCGAGGTGCTTTTTTCTCAGGCCTTTATAAAAAAACCAGTGCCTCCGTCGCTATTCTATTTACAAGTCTTGTGTATGCAGCAGTTCATTTTGTTCGTTACCCTGATTTAATCACAGATACAGGTATTGGGTGGCTAACAGGAATTAAAATGATGCCAGATGCATTTCGACGTTTTCACGAGTGGGCGATTATGGATTACTTTCTAACTCTATTTATTTTCGGCATACTTTTGGGCCTGTTACGCCTAAAACATAAAAATATTGCAGCTTGCATAGGTGCTCATGCAGGCATTGTGGTGTTAATAAAAATAGCAGATTACTTTACTAACCGAACAAATAGTAGTGATTTTGATTATCTGGTAAGCCCATATAACTCAACTTTTGGCTGGATAAGCTTTTGTGTAATTTTGCTTTTTACAATTTTTTATTTCATAAAACTAAAAAATAAAAAATAATAACTATTAATTTAAGGTTCAATATGAATTAGGAGTAAATAATACCTCTCCATGTACTTTAAAATTTCG
>JAAZZI010000173.1 GCA_014239225.1 Gammaproteobacteria bacterium | reverse complement strand
AAGCAGTCATCAGAGCGGCGCCTTTCATATTGCTGTTAAGGCGCATCAATAACTCCAAATTCTAGCAAACTATCCCCAAGTCTTATATCTACAACTTGGAAATTTGCAAAATGGTCTGCAAAAACTGCAGGAGAATTAAGAAAGAATAATGAGAGTAGAAGTAGGAGTGTTTTTTTCATAATTTATTGAAATAATTGATTTAATGAGAGCTAATTATTGCAATAAATTTTGATCAAGTTCTTTTAAGTATTTTAAAAATACGCGGAGTTTTTCAGGCATCCACTCTCTACTTGCATAGACCGCATAAACCGAGACTGGCTCAATTTTCCAGTCTGAAAAAATCTCCACAAGTTCTTTGTTTTTTACTGCGTTAGATGCGCTATTTTTTGGTAAAAAACAAATACCAATACCGGCAATAGCAGCCTCCTTAATAACCTGTCCATCGTTTACTTTAAACCGATTATTTTTATTGGGAATTGTGTGTGAAATACCATTCTTTGAAACTGTTATTTTAGGTCTTCCAGGCACATTAAGATCAAGCATATTTGCGTGATCAATTTGATCGAAATTATGAATTATTCCATTCTCTTTTATAAAGGATGGGGAGCAATAAAGTCCAATATCTCCAGTAAAAATTTTTATTGCAATTAAAGATGAGTCTTGTAAAGGTCCAATTGCCAATCTCAATGCTACATCAATGTTATCTTTATAAAAGTCAGTAGTTCGATTTTCAATAACCAATTCAACACTAATCTTTGAGTGCGTATCCATAAATGGTTTTATTGCTGACTCGATTAATGTTTGAGAAAAAGTATTTGTAGCTGAAATTCGAAGAGTACCTGACACCTCAACCCCCAAAGACGATGAAAATCTATCAGCCTCCTCTGCTATTTCAACTACCTGCTTGCAATATTCATAGTATTTTGCACCAGACTCAGTCAGTGTAATCGTTCGAGTGCTTCTATTTAACAACCGAACACCTAGATGACTTTCTAACTGTGAGAGTTTTGTACTGATAGTGGATTTATCCATACCTAGAAGTTGCGCAGCTTTAGTGAAGCTTTTATGCTCCACTATTCTTGCAAAAATTAGTAGTTTATTTAAATCCATAGCCTATTTTATTGTTTACATATAAAAACATTGTTTTAATATTTTACTATATTGTTTATTTATTAGAAACAATAAATAATAAGTAAATAAAGAATTAACGCGATTAGATGCTATTCATGCGCGCAGGCATCTTCTTTAGTTAGTCCGCCAGAACTGATAATCATAATCTGGTTTTTACAACAATTCAAAGGAAAAAATGATGGATAACGTTAAAAAAGAAAATGGTACGTGTGGTTGTGGTAGATCACCAACTGGAGATTGTATTGGCTGGCATATGTTAACGGAAGAAGAGTATGCGGCAAAAACTGATGCTGACAAAGCGGCGATGTTTGAAAAAAATGAAAATTAAAGTCTTTTCACAGGCAGCTCCTGTTCAAGGAGCTGCTATTCAAAA
>JAAZZI010000172.1 GCA_014239225.1 Gammaproteobacteria bacterium | reverse complement strand
ACTTAATACTCGTAACAATATGTAACTCTAAATATTATAAATACTTAGTTATTAAGTTAATAGCTTTATCAATATTTACTTTAGATATTGAGGATATCTTAATTACATCTTTTATATTTTTAAAAAACAATAAAATTCCTAAAATAGGAGATCTCATCGTACAAAATGATCTCGCAAAAACATTAAGCATGATTTCTGAAAATGGAAGTAAGGGTTTTTATCAGGGTATCTTTGCTCAGAAAATGGTTAACAGTGTCCAGAAAAATGGCGGCATATGGGAAACATATGATTTAGAACATTACAAAATCATTGAGCGAGAACCAGTTATTATAAATTATAAAGGAATTAAGGTGACGTCCGTCCCCCCTCCTTCTTCAGGAGGAGTCGTTCTCGGACAAGCACTAAACATTTTAGAAAAATTTGATTTAACACAATATGATGGTGTTACACGTAAGCATATTATTATAGAGGCAATGAGGCGTGCATACCGCGACCGGGCAGCATATTTAGGCGATTCTGATTTTGTTGATATACCAATCAATAGATTGTTAGATAAAAATTATGCTGAAGGATTGGCATTAACAATTGATACCAACCGCGTAACACCAAGTAAAGAATTAGGAACTATAGCGGTTACAAATAGCTCAGGAACAAATACAACCCATTTCTCAGTGATCGATAAATATGGCAATAGAGTTGCATCTACATTAAGCATTAATCTACCGTTTGGCTCTGGTTTTGTGGTAGAGGGAACTGGTGTTTTGCTTAATAATGAAATGGATGATTTTACTATTAAACCTTTTACTGCTAATACTTATGGTTTAGTAGGATATCAGGCCAATACTATTCATCCAGGTAAGCGTCCTTTATCAAGTATGACACCAACATTTGTTGAGTCCGACGATCGTATTGGTATTTTAGGCACCCCGGGCGGCAGTCGAATTATTAGCATGGTTTTATTAGCTGTTTTGGATTTTGCGGCAGGAGAGTTACCAGAGTCATGGGTTAATCTCCCACGCTATCATCATCAATATATTCCTGATTTAGTACAATATGAGAAAGGCGGTTTATCAAAGGATGAAAAAAGAAAATTAATATTAAAAGGGCATAAATTAAAGGAAATAAAACGAAGATACGGGAATATGCAAGCCATCATGCTATGGAAGAGCAGGAATATTAATTTTGTTGCAAGCGACCCGAGAGGCGAAGGAACCGCTGAAATAATTAATTTTTATCAATAGTTGGTTTAAAATCTTAAGTCTGGCAAAAAGCGCAATAGAAAGTAGATCTTTGATTCTGTCGAATCTTTTTTATTTTTCTTTTACATTCTATACATGATTCACCAGCGCGGTTATAAATTTTTAGTTCATTCGAAAAGTAACCCGGCATACCATTCCCATTAACAAAATCACGTAAAGTTGTCCCCCCTTTATCTATAGCTTTTGATAAAATAGTTTCAATCGATCTTATTAGTTTTCTATTGCGATTTTTGCCAGACTTACGATTTTAAACCAG
>JAAZZI010000171.1 GCA_014239225.1 Gammaproteobacteria bacterium | reverse complement strand
AAAAAGAGAATAATTTAAGATTTAAAAAGTATAAAATACAAGAAGTTATTAAACATAATCAAGTTATATGTATAGTAAAAGGGCCTGTCCGCTCGATTTTAACGGGGGAAAGAACGGCAATAAATTTTCTTCAAACATTATCTGCGGTTTCAACTAATGTTGCTGCGTTTGTCGACCGCATTAAAAATACAAAAACCAAAATATTAGATACTCGAAAAACACTCCCTGGATTACGCTACGCACAAAAATACGCTGTTAAGATTGGTGGAGGAATAAATCATCGTTATGGACTCTATGACGAAATTCTTATTAAAGAAAACCACATATTGGCATCAGGTTCAATCGAAGCGACTGTAAAAAAAGCAAAATAAAAGAAATTACCTATTACAATCGAAGTTGAGGATTTGAAACAACTAAAAATTGCTTTGGAAACTGATGTCGATCGAATAATGTTAGATAATTTTTCCCCTCCAAGTATTTGCAAAGCAGTGGCAATGACAAAAGGTAATATTAAACTTGAAGCATCGGGAAATACGACAATAAATAATGTACACTCAATAGCCGGGACTGGTGTGGACTACATTTCTATCGGAGCACTAACAAAAAACATTGAAGCAATCGATTTTTCTATGCTAATTGACCTGGTGTACATCACAAGATAAAAATTAATACTTACAGTTTACTTTTTACTAGCTGGTAAACATCTTCTTTAAATATTTCAACATTATCGAGCAATGCCTCAAGCTGTTGCCTACGATCATCTGCAAATTCCTTATCCTTTATTCCGCCAATATTGATATACACATTTAACGCAGCACTTCTAAGGCCAGCGTATCCGGCTAATAAAGCAACTCCCGCATCACTTATAACATTGGTATTTCCTTTTTTGGCAGCTGATTCTGACAAATCAATAACTTGTCGACAAAGTTTTGCGCAGGTTAATGGTACTTCTGTCGCTTCCTTTAATGCAGCCTGAATACTCTCCGTGCGTAAATGTTTTTCTTCATCAGTTTCTTTAGCCATACCATAAGCGGTCATCACACGATTGAAAACATCGACATCATCCTTTATCGCATCTGTTAATTTTGATCTTAGATCCTCAGATTCATTTAATATATTAGTAAATTCATCCTGGACATCTTCATAGCCTTTTTTACCGATTGTAAAATTAGCAACCATACTAATGAGGGCAGCCCCTATTGCGCCATTAACTGCAGCACCGCCGCCGCCTCCTGGTGTTGAGGCCTTACTAGCCAATTCATCCAAAAATGTTTGAATTGTCATATCCTTAATCATTCTTACCCCCTTTTTTTAGCTCTGTTAAAAAGATCCTGATTATACGAGTGAATGAATCAAATGCATAATAATGGTTAAATAATTAATTGCTTAGTTGTCGTCCAATCACGCATCGGTTATCTTATGCAACCCTTAATGGAAGGCTTACTGAAACCGCCTCTGTTTTTTACTTATCAATAGCATTATTAATTACATAGGCTTTTTACAAAAAATTATATTTTAGAGGAAGAATAATGAAGAAA
>JAAZZI010000170.1 GCA_014239225.1 Gammaproteobacteria bacterium | reverse complement strand
GAGATTAATACCAAGGTTCACAAGGGGTTTGGACTCTCAGGCGCACTGACCAATGGGGTTGTTAGAGATCTTGGAGATCTCGCAGGAGACTTTCCAGTTGTTGCAGGATCAGTTGGCCCCAGTCATGGCTTTGTCCATGTTCGTGAGATAGATATCCCTGTTAGTATTTTTGGTATTAATGTTTCTCCAGGTAATCTAGTTCATGCTGATCGTCATGGTGCTGTGGTCATACCCATTGGAGTAATAGGAGTTTTAAAAGATGCGATTCATAAGCTATTTGAATCTGAGAGATTAATATTAGACCCAGCTGAAAAGAAAGGTTTTAATTTTGATGACTTTAAAGGCGCATGGGAAGATTTTGAAAAATCTAGAACGTAGAATAAATCTTTTAATCAGAAATCTCCGACAATACATCTCGCCCTAATTGATGAACTAAGTGAAGTGTGTCCACCATGCACCAATTTTCAATAATTTTTCCGTCTTTGCAGCGCCACCAATCACAATCTCGCATATAAATTCGTTTATTTGTGGGCTGAATACCCATAAAGGGCTTGACATGAACACCTGTAATTTGAGGCCAACCACTTAGAAATGCATAGTCGCCATCTCCTGCTTTGCACTGAGAGCCAACTCCCTCAATTCCTTGACGTGTTCCATCACCCCACCCCTCAAATGTTCTCTCAAATGGCACTTGAAATGCTGCAAAGGCTTCAGTCGTTACATATGATCCAAAGCCTCCAGGCCCATACCATATCATTCTGTCATCCCAGTAAGGAAGCCAAGCTGCATCAGGGGAGGCAAGCTCCATCAGCATACCTTCAACTAAATCAGCTGTAGCTCTAGACTTGACTGGTTCATTTTCAGTAAGACTAATGCCGTCTTGTGTTGATGGGCCAGGAGTAAGCCCTTCATATCCCCCCATGAGCTCAAGTGGCCAGATGCCAAGGTCAATCAATAGCTCTGCAACACCTAAAAAGATTTGTGATTGAATAATTTTACCATCACGCATTTTATGAAATTCACCATAACGAATATGTTCAAGTTTGCCACTTGGAGGTATTCCTAACCATGATTTATCAAAATGACCGAGAAAATAACCTGTTGATGTGACCCACTCGCCACCAAGATATTCTCCTCCAATTATGATGTTATTTCTTCTTTGAAAGCCTTTAAAAGAGTTAATCATAGGATAAATAATATTCGATAAATAGCCTGAAGATCCAGTTGTATTATTTACAGGATGAAACGCATCTATTTGTGCTTGAGGAGTGAAGATAGATTTAACAGCATTTTCTATGTCAGCTATTTTCTCTGATTTGAAGGCATCAAGGTATTTGGAATATATGCATTTATTTTTTAAAGTTGTTGTTGTTGCTACTCCCATTGGGGGTCTTGGCGCTCTAGCTGACATGTATCTTATCCCTTAAATTTATTGAAAGTGTATAGTGAAATATTATTAAAAATTTAAGATTAATTATAGTATTATTTTATGAATACGATTGCAAAAAAGTTATTTTGAGATTAATAGACTGTGTTAT
>JAAZZI010000016.1 GCA_014239225.1 Gammaproteobacteria bacterium | reverse complement strand
GTTAGTTGGATTAGCATTAGAAACACTAATACTATCATTTGTCTTCATAGTGTTGATTTCAGCATGATCTTTTTTACTTGTTACTAAATCAGCAATAGCATAAAAAGCCACCATCATCGCCGCGATAAATGCGAGTGTGAGTGTAAAGTTTCTAAAAAATATTTTATCTTGTTCTTGACTCATTCGAATCATCCTCGACGAAAATTATATTAACGTAGTAGTATTTTAGATTATTATAAAGTTACATAAAAAATATTGAGATGATTGTATTCAATAAAATCGGCCCATTGTTGTGATTATTTTTCATAATTATGCCTTAATAATAGGAGTAATTCATAAGTGAATAACCCAAAAATGTATCAAATCAGTAATTTTTTAATGACAGCACATCAAATTTGAATTTTTAGCTAAACGGAGAATTTGTCATCCTTATTCAAGAACCACCAAAAGATTGGTATCGCCACTTCGAATTCAAACAAGGTGTTGCGTCAATAAAGCAGCTTCCTGCTGATTTGGGCAAAGAAGTCGCATTTGCTGGCCGTTCTAATGTTGGCAAATCGAGTGTTATCAATAAAATTACTTCTCGTCGTAATTTAGCGAGAACCAGTAAGTCACCTGGTAGGACGAGAGAGTTGAATTATTTTTCTTATGATGAAAAGAGGCATATTGTAGATTTACCTGGGTATGGCTTTGCTAAAGTCGATGTTTCAACACGAAATACTTGGAAAAAATTGTTAGATCATTATCTACAAGAAAGAGCATGTTTACGCGGAATTTTCTTGATTATTGATATACGACACCCGCTAAAAAGCTTCGATCAATTAATGCTAAAGTACTGCGAAGCTAACAATTTAGCGCTTCATGTACTTTTGAATAAATCAGACAAATTATCAAAGAATGACGCCAAAAAAATGATGATTGAAATTCATAGTGAAATCAAAGCAATCAATTTAAGTATACAGCTATTTTCAGCATCAAAAGGCGTAGGAGTTGACGAGGCGCGTCTAAAGCTCGCTGAATGGTTGTTTTTTGATTAATAAAAAGCGCCCCGGATTAGTGCTTATTTAGGAAATATTCGTTCATCCGGGGCCAAATTGTCCCGGCTGGGATAAACCGGGCGCGTACTTTCTGCCCAAGGGAGGAAGGACAGAAAAGACGTATAAACCATTGGAGTCAGGGCAGATTTGAAAGTTCCACAAAATTTTATTTTGTCAACAATAAAATTCTTTATACACAATTTCATGGCATCGTTAATTATTATCAATAAGATGCAGTAGAACACTTTAGAAATTAAAACGTTAATGACATATATTATTGTTTTATATGTAATTAATGAAACTGGTTAAATTTTGATAGTTTTAACAAAGCCGAAACAATTGTCCTAGTTTTAACTCTATATTTGCATTGCTTCCACAGAGTTATCCACAAAAAATGTGGATATTTTTTTTAGAAAAAACGCCCTAAATTGGAACGTTTTTTAAAAGATAGAAAAAATAAACCACTAGGATATACCGTATTTTTTGCGAAATTTGTCCACTCGGCCTGCGGTATCAAGTATTTTTTGTTTACCCGTATAGAAAGGATGGCACTCAGAGCATACATCAATATGGAGCTCTCCTGAGTATGTCGACTTTGTTTTAAATTTATTACCACAGCTACATTGTACTGTGATGTCTTCGTATTTTGGGTGTATATCAGCTTTCATTAATTTGCCTAATTTATTTAGTATTAAACATTACGGGGCGAAGATCTTATGTCAATGCGAATTATTTCGCAATCTCGAAATAGTAAAAGCAGAATATACAAAAATTTAGATATCAAATTCTGCAACTACTGGCGTGTGGTCAGACGGCCTTTCTAGCTTACGAGGGTTTTTATCGATATAGCAAGCATGACAGGATTTTGACATGCTATTGGAGGCCAATATATGGTCGATCCTTACGCCACGATTTCGCCGAAATGACGCGGCCCTGTAGTCCCACCACGAGAAATTACCTTTTTCCTGATTAAATATACGAAAGCAATCTATCAGACCGTGAGATAATAGTTTTTTAAATTCATCCCTTTCGGGCTTACTAACAAGTACAGATCCCACCCATTCCTCTGGAGCATGAACATCTCTGTCTTCGGGCGCTATATTAAAGTCTCCTAGAATAATTAATCTTTCATTTATATTTTGTAAATTATTAATAAAAGGATGAAGTTTAGAGAGCCATTTTAATTTATATTTATATTTTTCAGAATTTACTTCAGAACCATTTGGTATATATATATTTAATACAGTTATGCCCGCAGTATTAATAGCTAAAACTCTCCGTTGTTCATCATCATAATTTGGTAAACTGGAAGAAATAGTCTCAATTGGAGATTTTGAAATAGTAGCAACGCCATTATATGTTTTTTGGCCGATGAAACTTACGTGATAGCCTTGTTCTTTAATGGCATCAATCGGGAAATTTTCATCAATAGATTTTGTTTCCTGAAGCGCAAAAACGTCAGGATCTTCTCTTTGCATCCATTGTAAAACATGGGGGAGTCTTACGTTAAGAGAATTTACATTCCAGGTGGCAATTTTAAACACAATATTTATATTAAATAATCTTTTGAAGAGAAAATCATTTCATTCCTTAAACTCTAAAACCACCATGCCTCCGACGATTAATATAATCAAGAATCAAAATACCGCCGACGATTCCAAAAATAAAAATGATTAAGAAAATAGAAAATGATAATGGTTCTTTTTGAGGTTTGATGCCACTCGGACTATTTTCGCGATTAATGCCCGCTGATTCAAACTGATCAATTAATTGTTTATTTGCACTTTTAAGTTGTTCGATATCTGCAAGTAGTTTATCAGAAGTTTGGATATTTCCAGATCTCGATTTAATATTTGTTAATTCCACTTGTAACTCGCCTACTTTAAGACGTTCGGAGTTTAATTTTTGCTCAAGCTCTCCTTGAGAAATTAATTTCGTTGATTTTTTTTCAAGTGTTTCTATTTTTTCATGCAATTCTTTGTTTGTTATTTCTAGTTCATTTATTTTTGTTTTACCTGGTTTATTATTTAATACATTTTGAGTATTTATCCACCCACGGACCCCTTCAGGTTCTTCAACATGAATTAGATCATTTTCGCGTTCAATAATATTCAATTCAGTCCCGCTTGGCACCAATTTTATTATTGGACTCTCATTTGTTGGTTCTTTGTGTAAACCAATATTTACTTCATCAGTTACATAGGCTACTTCAGCTAAAACTATTGCTGAAGGTATCCAGATTATGCAGATAAGTAGGTGAAAGGGTGTATTTTTATTCATTCTCATAATTAAATTACAATTCCAGTATGTTTTAATAAGGGCTCTATGCTTGGCTCACGCCCTCTAAATTCAATAAACATTTCCATTGGTTCGCAACTCCCCCCTTTTTCAAGTATTGCCTGTAGAAATTCTTTTCCGGTAATTTTGTCAAAGATACCTTTTTCTTCGAATTTAGAAAAGGCATCTGAGGATAAAACTTCTGCCCATTTATAGCTATAGTAACCTGCTGCATAGCCTCCAGCGAAAATATGAGAAAAACTTAGCTGAAAACGATTAAATTCAGGGGTTTCAGTAACAGCAATGCATTTGCGAACATCATCTAAGAGCTTTTGTATATTTAGTTCTTTTTTTGAAGCGAATTCTAGATGCAGACGAAAATCAAATATAGCAAATTCAAGTTGCCTTACCATCTGCATTGCTGCTTGGAAAGATCTAGCCCGTGTCATTTTCTTTAATAAATCATTACTTATAGTTTCACGAGTTTCAAAATCTTGCGCAAATAAATCTAATGCTTCTTTTTCCCAGCAAAAATTTTCCATAAATTGACTTGGTAATTCAACCGCATCCCAAGGAACACCATTTATTCCGGAAACACCACTGTAGTTAATATTTGTCATCATGTGATGCAACCCATGGCCAAATTCATGAAATAAAGTGATTACTTCATCATGAGTTAATAGAGTAGGTTTGTTACTAATGGGGGGTGTAAAATTACAAGTAAGGTATGCAACAGGATTTTGTATTGTGGAATTTATTTTTCTTCTGATTACACATTCATCCATCCATGCTCCGCCACGTTTATGTTGACGTGAAAATAGGTCAAGATAAAAACTTCCTTTAATTTTACCTTTATGATCAAAGATATCATAAAAATTAACATCATTATGCCAAACTTGGATTCCATTTCGTTTTTTAATGTTAACACCATATAATTTCTTTGTGATTTCAAATAGGCCATTAATAACACGATCAATAGGAAAATATCGACGTAATTCTTCTTGCGATATAGAGAATTTCTTTTGTCTTAATTTTTCAGAATAATAAACAATGTCTGATGCTTCAATATGATCTGCATTTGTTGATTCTGAAACAAATTTTTTTAATTCTTCAAATTCACTTTTCGCATATTTTTTTGTTCGATCAGTAAGATTATTTAAAAAATCCATAACTTCATCCGAATCTTTTGCCATCTTATTTTCTAGTGAATAATCAGCATAGTTTTTAAAGCCAAGTAATTTTGCTTTCATAGTTCTGTATTTCATAATGTCATACATAACACCAGTGTTATCCCATTTGCCCGCATTAGGTCCTATCTCCGATGATCTTGTTACATAGGCCCAATACATTTCTTTTCGCAAGGAAGGATCATCGGCGTATTTCATGACCGGCATGTAAGAGGGGAATTCCAATGTAAATAACCAACCTTTTTTACCTGCATTTTTTGCAGTTTCTGCAGCCAGTGCTATTGCTGATTCTGGTATTCCAGAGAGCTTATTTTTATCAATGATCAATTTTTTCCAAGCTTGAGTAGCATCCAGTAAATTTTCTTCAAATTTAGTTTGAAGTTTAGATAACTTCATTTGTATTTCTTTATATCTTTTTTTTGACTTCTTATCTAAATGTATACCAGATAAGCGAAAATCACGTAGCGCATTGTTTATAATTTTTTGTTGGGATTTTGTGAGTTCATTGAAAGAAGCGCTGTTTTTAAATGTTTCATAGGCTTCAAAGAGAGAAGTATTCTGACCCATTTCTGAGGAGTAACTCGATAATTTGGTTATACAGTTATTATAAACTTTGCGGAGTTCATCATTATCAGCAACCGAATGTAAGTGACTCGCTGGTGACCAAGCTTGTTGCAACCGATCATCCATGTCATCCAGTTTTTGAAAAAAATTATCCCACGTATAATCTTTTATGTTTTCTAGTAGATTTCTGAGTTGCTCTCTATTTTTATCTAGTAACTGATCAATCGCAGGCTCGATATGCTGAACCTCGATTTTATTAAACGGAGGCAGAGTATGTTTTTCAAGTAAAGGATTTTCTTTTTTCATAATTTTTTTATGTAATTGAGAGATGAGATGTTATGACAAATATATCCCGTTACACAAACCATTAATAAACCAGATGATTAAATGTACTTTATAATTAACTTATTGTATATATTGATAATTATTCCTTTTTGATAATAATTCTTATTTAGATTAGAATCTTATTGATAATAATTCTTATTTATTTAACTTAGCGAAATGAAAAAAACACTTACCATTATTATCTTTTTGATATTTCAACAATTACCTAATGCGGCTGAAGTCAATGTCTATTCCGCCAGAAAGGAAACGTTAATAAAGCCTTTATTAGATCAGTTTACTCGGGATACGGGTATAGAGGCGAACCTAGTTACTGGTAAAGCAGACACATTTATCAAACGCCTAGAAATTGAAGGCAAAAATACACCAGCTGATATTTTATTAACTGTTGATGCTGCCAGATTAGTAAGAGCTAAGGAAAAAGGTTTATTCCAAGAAGTTATTTCAGACGTATTAAATAAAGTCATCCCAAATTATTTTCGAGATATAGATAATCATTGGTTTGGATTATCATTTCGATCAAGAGTTATTGTTTTTGCACCTGATAGAGTTAATAAGGGGGAATTAATTGATTACTTAGATCTCGCAAATAGCAAATGGAAGGGGCGTATATGCGTGCGTTCATCATCGAATATCTATAATCAATCGCTTGTCGCATCTATGATTGCTCATCATGGCATAAATAAGATAGAAATTTGGGCTTCTAGACTAGTTGAAAATTTTGCAAGACCGTCAAAAGGCGGCGATCGCGATCAAATAAAAGCTGTTGCTATAGGGGTATGCGATATTGCTTTGGTAAATAATTATTATCTAGCAGGTATGCTTGAATCTAGTCAAGAATATGAGACGTATGCCGCCAAGAAAGTAAAATTATTTTGGCCCGATCAAAATGGACATGGTGCACATGTAAATATTAGCGGTGCTGGTGTAACAAAATATGCGAAAAACAAAGAAGAGGCAATACAGTTGCTAGAATATCTTGTTACTGATAAGGCACAGCAATGGTATTCCGATATTAATTATGAATACGCTGTTAATCCCGAGATTAAAAACACTGCAATTTTGGGGAAATGGGGAGTGTTTAAATATGACGATCTTAATCTTAGTTTATTAGGTCGATATAATCGCGATGCTGTCTTATTGATGGACCGGGTTGGTTGGAAGTAGATTAATAGTGCTATAAATGATCTTTAAAAATTTTTCAAAGTCGTTTTATAGTTTATTAAATTTAAACTTTAGTTTATTAAAATTCTCAAGATTAAATCTAACATTAATTTTACTGGCATTATTTTTTTGTATCCCGGTAGTCATAGTGTGTGGGTCATTATTTTTCCCAGCGAAAGATATCTGGACTCATTTAATTGATACGGTTTTAACAGATTATATTTTTAATTCACTAGCATTATTAATTGGGGTTGGCTTTTTTAGCCTATTACTAGGTGTGATACCTGCCTGGTTAGTGACAATGTATCAATTCCCAATGAGTCGCTATCTTGAATGGGCAATCCTATTACCTATGTCAATGCCCGCCTATATTATTGCTTATAGTTATACGGGTACATTTGATGCAGCGGGCCCAGTGCAAACAATGATGAGAGAATTAACAGGTTGGGAATATAACGACTATTGGTTTCCCGAAGTACGTTCTCTTGGCGGCGCAATCGCGATGTTATCGCTTGTATTATATCCTTATGTTTATTTATTAGCTCGCGCCTCATTTATTGAGCAATCAATATGTGTACTAGAGGTATCACGAACCTTAGGCTGTAGTGCAATGGATGCATTTAGGCGTGTGGCATTACCTTTAGCACGACCCGCAATTATAGTTGGATTATCGTTAGTACTCATGGAAACACTAGCCGATTATGGGACAGTTCAGTACTTCGGCGTATCAGCTTTTACAACAGGTATATTTAGGACATGGTTTGGCATGGATAATAGTTTGGTAGCTGCACAATTATCTGCAATATTGTTACTATTTGTTGTTGTTTTTTTATATTTGGAAAGGCGCTCACGAAAACAATTAGCTTTTCATCATACGAGTAACCGATATAGTCCATTATTGAAACAAAAATTAAAAAGTAGCAGCGCATTTTTCGCATTTGTTATTTGTTTCGCTCCTTTGCTATTTGGCTTCATTCTGCCTGCAAGTTTTTTGGGTGAATGGGCAATATCAACATATTCAGAAGCTCTTGATATAGATTTTTATATATTATTACTAAATAGTCTTTCACTTGCTTTTATAACGGCTTTATTAGCTTTAGTTATTGCTTTATTTTTAGGTTATATGAATAGAAATAGTCATCTATTTATAAATAGATTTTTAGTTCGTTTTATCAGTTTGGGCTACGCAATACCGGGCACAGTAATTGCTGTTGGAGTTTTAATTCCATTTGCTTGGTTTGATAATAGGTTAGATGAATTTTTAACCTTACATTTTAATTTTAGTAGTGGTTTGTTAATTAGCGGTACTTTATTCATATTAATTTTTGCTTACCTTGTGCGTTTTCTTGCTGTATCCATAAATACAGTTGAAGCAGCGCTTGAGAAAATAAAACCAGAAATGGATGAAGTTGCAAAAACGGCTGGGATGTCGCATGTTAACATCATGAGAAGGATACATATCCCAATTATGCGAGGTAGTTTATTAACAGCTTTATTATTAGTTTTTGTTGATGTGCTAAAAGAACTTCCTGCTACATTGATTCTTAGACCATTTAATTTCAACACATTAGCAGTTCGTACTTTTGAGTTAGCTAATGAAGAACGTTTAGCAGAAGCTGCTGTACCAGCTTTGGCGATTGTTATTGCAGGAATTATCCCAGTCATTATGATAAGTAATTCAATTTCACGGTCACGCCCCGGTTATGAATAACGCAATTGAAATTAAAGAATTATCATTGTCGATAGAAGGCCGTTCCATACTAGAAAATATATCTTTTGGTTTGGGAGAAATTGGAATAGCTTGTTTATTAGGGCCAAGCGGTTGCGGTAAGACCTCACTACTACGCTGTATTGCTGGATTTGAAGAATTGAATAATGGCGAAGTTTGGATTAAAGGAGTAATTGCAAGTAAGCCAAATCATCATTTACCAGTTGAACAAAGAAATATTGGAATGGTTTTCCAGGATTATGTGTTATTTCCGCATATGAGTGTTACAGAAAATATAATATTTGGGTTAAAAGACCAAAGAGTGGCTAGAACCAAAGAGCGTTTAGATGAATTAATAGAATTATTCGCTTTGGAAAAACATACAAAGAAATATCCGCATCAATTATCTGGCGGGCAGCAGCAACGTGTTGCACTAGCAAGAGCAATGGCGCCTCGCCCAGGCGTATTTTGTTAGATGAACCATTTGCAAGTTTAGACATCGAGTTACGAGAACAATTAGCACGAGAACTACGTTCAATATTAAAACAGGATGGCATCACCACAATTATGGTCACTCATAATCAGCTAGAAGCATTTGCCATGGCTGATATTATTGGTGTTATGGGCGATGGAAAATTAAGGCAATGGGACACGGCGTTTAATTTATATCATGAGCCTAAAACATCATATGTTGCCAATTTTATTGGAGAAGGTGTTTTTATAAAAGGGGAAGTAATTAATGGTATCGAGGTTAAAACTGATATTGGTAATATAAAAGGGCATACCCCACATAACCTTGAGAAAGGAAAAAAGGTTCGTGTTTTGATTCGTCCGGATGATATTTTGCATGATGATGATAGTAAAGTGACTGCATATGTCAGAGGTAAGGCATTTCGAGGCGCAGAATTTTTATATACTTTAGAGACGCAAAATGGTTTGTATTTACAAAGTCTCGTACCTAGTCATCATGACCATCCTATGAATGAACCAATAGGAATAAAAACGGAAATCGATCATTTGGTTATATTTACAGATAAAGAGGTATGAATATAATAATGCTTCCAGATTTTCAGTTTTTAATAAAGATATTTTTTGTATTAGATTGTAAACTGTGAGTTTAAGCCGATGCATGATATTCCAAGTAATTTAAAATTTTC
The DNA here is from genome assembly GCA_014239225.1 of Gammaproteobacteria bacterium. GTDB lineage: Bacteria > Pseudomonadota > Gammaproteobacteria > Eutrophobiales > Eutrophobiaceae > UBA11869. The sequence continues at coordinate 1,889 of JAAZZI010000016.1, read as the reverse complement.
AAAGACTCATGTATGGCTCGAAGATCTTGGTGAAAATAATTATCGTGTTGGTATTACCGATTTTGCTCAAGATGAGCTAGGCGACATCGTTTTTGTGGAGCCCCCAGAAGAAGGGCGAGAATATGATCAGGCAGATGAATGTGCTGTTGTTGAATCAGTTAAATCAACTTCCGACATTTATTGTCCATTGAGTGGAATTATTACTGAAATTAATTCTGAGCTTAATGATACGCCTGATTTAATTAACTCAGAGCCATATAGCGAAGGATGGATATTTATATTAAAAGCAAATGATGATTCGGAATTAAACGAATTGATTGACGCAAATAGTTATTATGAATTAATTAATGAGGATTAGTTATGGCAGTTTTGACTTTACAAGGCAATGAGATCAACACGAATGGCGAACTTCCAAAAGTAGGGAGTAATGCGCCTGACTTCATGTTAGTTAATTCTGAGATGGAAGACGTTTCTCTTACTAACTATCAAGGTAAAAAGAAATTGCTGAGCATAGTACCAAGCTTGGATACACCGGTATGTGCTACGTCAACAAAGAAATTTGATAAATTAGCTAAGGAAAAGGTAGATACGGTATTTATTACGATATCAGCTGATCTCCCATTTGCGGTATCACGTTTTTGTAAGACTGAAGGTGTTTCAAATGTTATTACCTTATCGATGATGCGTTCTCGAAATTTTGCTAAAGATTATGGGGTATTAATAACAGACGGACCTTTAGCCGGAATAACAGCACGCGCAATTATAGTGCTGAATGAAACTAATGAAGTTATTTATTCTGAACTTGTTTCTGAGATTGCCGACGAACCTGATTATGATGCAGCATTAGCATTACTTTAAATCATTAATTACAAACAGGGCACTTGGGGTCTTTTTTTAAGACAGCTTCATTAAATTCCATATTTAGCGCATCCACCAATAGTAATTTTCCTTGGACTGTCGCCCCTATATCTAGTATTACCTTCAATGCTTCATTAGCTTGGATACTACCAATAATACCTAATAACGGAGCAAATACCCCATTAGCTGTACATGATTCTTGAGTTGAAATATCTTCATCATATAAACATCTATAACATGGCGAAGTTTTTTCTGATGGATTAAAAACAGTCACTTGGCCTTCAAAACGTATTGCCGCGCCAGAAATGAGAGGTGTTTTTGTTTTAACTGAAACCTCATTTAGAGAAAAGCGTGTAGCAAAATTATCTGTTGCATCTATGATGACATCAGATTTTTTTGCTTCCTCAATTAAATTGTTTTCGGTTAATTTTTCACCAATACAATTAATATTGATATCTGGATTAAGCGAAAGTAGATGTTCTTTTGCAGAATCAATTTTGGGTCGATTAATATCTTTAGTTGCATGTAATATTTGTCGTTGTAAATTACTAAGATCGACTTTGTCAAAATCAACAAGTACTAATTCACCAACACCAGCAGCAGCAAGATATATTGAGACTGGAGAACCAAGTCCTCCAAGCCCAATAAGTAAGATTCTCGAGCTTTTTAAACGTTTTTGACCAGCAACATCAATCTCAGGCAACATGATTTGCCTACTGTATCTTAATAGCTGTTCATCATTCATTTTCTTTGTAACAACTTTCCATAAGTAATTCTCTCTAATTCATTGTAGTCCTTGATTGTTGTTGCAGTGAAATTATTTTTGATAAAAAATTCCCTTACTTTTACTCCTTGATTATAGGCATGTTCAACTATCAACCAACCATAATTCTTTAAATAGGTACGAGATTTGCATATAATTTTTCGCAAATCATCAAGACCACCAGCCCCAGAAACTAATGCTGAACTTGGTTCAAATCTAATATCACTGTTATTCAAAATCGGGTCATCATTACTTATATAAGGAGGAG
>JAAZZI010000169.1 GCA_014239225.1 Gammaproteobacteria bacterium | reverse complement strand
TGTAACAATTTATCAACCAAAGTTGTTTTGCCATGATCAACATGCGCAATAATGGAGAAATTAGGCGAACGTCGGGGAGATATAAAAAATATAGATCCTGACGGAAAAGGTAGAGTCCGCCTTGAATATATTATTCCTGCACGAGGTTTGATTGGATTTCGTAGCGAATTTCTAACACTCACATCCGGAACTGGATTATTGTATAACGTCTTTAATCATTACGGACCATATGTTGCGGCAAGTATTGGCCAGAGAAATAATGGAGTTTTGATTTCAAATGGACAGGGTAAGGCAGCGGGCTATTCTTTATTTAATTTACAGGAACGTGGAAAATTATTTGTAGGCCACAATGATGATATTTATGAAGGAATGATAATTGGTATTCATTCAAGAAATAATGATTTAGTCGTAAATCCCTTAAAAGGAAAACAATTAACCAATGTACGCGCATCAGGAACTGATGAGAATATTATTCTAACCCCAGCAATTAGGCTGAGCTTAGAGCAAGCGCTAGAATTTATTGATGATGATGAATTAGTAGAGGTATCACCGAAATCAATTCGTATACGAAAGAAATATTTGAAAGATTACGAGAGAAAAAGTGCCTCTAGAAAAGCAGGATAATTTTTTGCAATTAATAAAATACGATATGTTCTATAGTTATTTATATAATATTGCGTTCTAAAACAGCTAAATTTGTCTTATTATTTTTTTTTCTTTGCTTCTTCACGTGCTAACGTTTCCACAATCACATCTTCAGCGACATTTTTAGGACAAGGGCTGTAGTTTAAAAATTCCATTGAGAATTGACCGCGACCAGACGTTATCGTGCGTAATGTACCGATATAACCAAACATTTCGCTTAGCGGACACTCAGCTTTGACACGAACACCTGTTGGATTTGCTTCTTGTGATTTAATGATACTGCGACGACGATTTAAATCACCGATTACATCACCAACATTATCTTCGGGAGTAAAAACATCAACTTTCATAATGGGTTCCATAAGCTGGGGTCCAGCCTTTGGCATGGATTGTCGGTATGCCGCCGCTGATGCGAGTTCAAATGCAATGGCTGATGAGTCAACCGCATGAAAGGCACCATCAAATAATGTTACTTTAAAATCAAGACAGGGATAACCCGCCAAAACACCCTTATCCATACTCTTTTTAAATCCACCCTCAACAGCTGGCCAAAATTCTTTAGGGACATTACCACCAGTGACTTTTGATTCAAAAACAAAACCACTACCAGATTCGCCAGGTTCGATAATGTAATCAATTTTACCGTACTGCCCTGAACCACCAGATTGTTTCTTATGGGTATATGAATCTTCGATACGTTTTGTCACCGTCTCACGATAGGCTACCTGTGGGCTACCAACTTCAACTTCAACACTATGGGTCCTTTTTAGAATATCAACCTTAATGTCGAGGTGTAATTCACCCATCCCTTTTAAAATCGTTTCACCGCTATCTTGATCGGTCTCAACCCTAAAAGAAGGATCTTCTCTAATCATTTTACCAATTGCAATACCAAGTTTTTCTGAAGCACCTTTGTCTTTAGGCGCAACAGCAATTGAGA
>JAAZZI010000168.1 GCA_014239225.1 Gammaproteobacteria bacterium | reverse complement strand
TTCATAAAGTTTTTTAAATATTAAAGATAATTCTATCTTGTACTTATATTGGTGCCCGAGGACGGACTCGAACCGGCACGAAGTTTCCTTCGAGGGATTTTAAGTCCCTTGTGTCTACCAATTCCACCACCCGGGCATATATAATTTGGTATTCTACTTTGTTTTATTTAATTGAGTAAGAAAATGGAGGCTGAGGTCGGAATCGAACCGGCGTCCACGGCTTTGCAGGCCGCTGCATAACCACTCTGCCACTCAGCCAAAGTCTTATTCAATTTTTAGAAATATAGAAAATTGGAGCGGGAAACCGGGTTCGAACCGGCGACCTATACCTTGGCAAGGTATCGCTCTACCAACTGAGCTATTCCCGCAATTTTTTTTTATTTTAATCTCTGATGACCTACGATTTGATTTTGTCTAATTTGCTAACGGAAGCATATTGTAGTCGCAGTTAATATTGTGTCAACTGCATTACTTAAAAACGCACATACTTTATTTTTTAAGTTTAGGTAAAGCTAAGACAAGATATTCAAACATTGATATTAAAGTTAAAAATACTGCAATATATATTAAAATTATACCAATTAGATAAACTGGTAGCCCAATAAACGGTTCTTCATAAATAAGGAACCCAAGCGCAACCATTTGAGTAATTGTCTTTATCTTTCCTAAAATTGAAACAGCAATCTTCCTTCTAGTACCGAGTTCAGCCATCCATTCACGCAATGCTGATACGGCTATCTCGCGACCAATAATAATTGCGGCAGGTATAGCTAAATAAATTTCAGGATTTTTTTGTACTAGTAAAACCAAGACAATTGCTACCATTAATTTATCAGCGACCGGATCTAAAAAGACACCTAATGATGAAATTTGGTTTAATTTTCTGGCATAATAACCATCCAGTATATCTGTAACGGCAGCAAGAATAAAAATTACGCAAGCAAATAAATTACTATGACTATAAGGCAAATAAAATACCACTATAAAAACAGGTATTAGTAATAAACGTAGTAGTGTTAATTGATTAGGGATCGTCATGAATTGTTTCGTATATTTTTTTTGCTAAATTTTTGTTAATGCCGCTTACCTTTGTAAGTTCATTAATACTCGCTTTCGACACACCTTGCAAACCACCAAAGTGTCTAATTAATAATTGTCTTCTTTTATTTCCAATTCCTTCGATTTCTTCAAGAATCGAACGACTTCTTTTCTTTTTTCTTTTTTGACGATGAGCCATGATGGCGAAACGATGTGCTTCATCACGTATATGTTGTATTAAGTGTAGCGCGGGTGATGCGCTATCACATTCTATTATTTCATTATCAATTGAAAGAATAAGACTTTCCATTCCTGCTTTTCTTGACGGCCCTTTAGCAATACCTAAAATTAGTATATGAGAGAGCTGTAATTCATCAAGCTCTTTCTTAGCAACATTAATCTGACCTTTCCCGCCATCGATCAATATTAAATCTGGAAGAACATTATTTTCTTTGATAAGCCGCATATAACGCCTTCTGATAATTTGACTTGTTGCGGCATAGTCGTCGCCTTTAGTTATGTTTTCAATATTAAATTTTCGATATTGCTCTTTAATAGCTCCATTTTTTCCAAATACAACACATGAGCCTACTGTGGATTCACCCTGCATATGACTGATAT
>JAAZZI010000167.1 GCA_014239225.1 Gammaproteobacteria bacterium | reverse complement strand
ATTGGTATAAGTATGCGATGAGGACCGTCGGGATCTGTTGCCCAACGATTAAAACCAGGATTTAAAGTGTAAATTTCATCAATTGATAGGTCAGATATATTCGAAACAGTTGCCAGGTCAATTTGACTTTTAACATCAATAATTTCGAAATATGGACTATTTTTTATACTTTTAAAATTAATATTATATTTATTACTATTTTTGAGTATTTCGGCAATAGCCAATAAACTGGGAACATAACTTCGTGTTTCCGGCGGTAAACGTAATGACCAGAAATCAGTCTTTTTTCCTAACTTTTTATTTCTCTTTATTGCGCGTCCAACATTTCCTTCTCCAGCATTATATGCTGCTAGAGCATGAAACCAATTTCCATTAAATCTTTTATGTAGAGCCTCGAGGTAATTCAGCGCGGCATTTGATGAAGCAATAATGTCTCGACGACCGTCATACCACCAGTTTTGTTTTAGGCCATAACGTTTGCCCGTGGCCGGAATAAATTGCCATATACCAGAAGCTCGGCTTGGCGAATGCGCAAAAGGCTGATAAGCGCTTTCAACAATTGGTAATAAGGCTAAATCAATTGGCATGTCACGTTCTTTTAGTTTTGTAACAATGTGAAATAAGTAAGGTTCTGCGCGCTTAGCAACTCGATTAATATACTCCTGGTTTCTAGCAAACCAGGCGATTTTATCGCTGACTTTTTTTCGGTTTAGATTTCTCTCTAAAATAAGTTCATCTTGAATCATGACCCACAGGTCTGTATATGTTTTTTGCTTTGGAATTTGATTGTCAACTTCTTCTACAACTTTAGGCGATATTGAATCACTAGGTTTCAAAACATTCGTTTCTATGATATCAACTGATTCTTGGTTAGTTATTTCTGAATCAGTGGTTTCTGTTTTTCTAATACTAGTACAACCACTAATGATAAATAGCATTAATATTAATTTGTAAACTATTATTTTATATAGCATATTATCTTAAACTCTACGGTTTGTTATTTTTATCAAAATGAGGTTTACAACTTTAATTTTTAGAATGAATCTTTCCAGTTTCGTATTGTAGCAAAAACTTCAGCAGGATTATCTAGTGTCCTTCCTGCACGCATGGATGCGGTATTTATAACAGATTGCTCATTGCAGCGAAGAAATGGGTTAGTTTGTTTCTCAATTTCCAGAGTAGCTGGCACTGTAGGCTGATTTTCATTTCTTGTTTTCTGCGCTAGATCTAGGCGTCTTTGAATTGTTTTATTATCTATCTCAACTGCTGCTGCAAATTGGAGATTAGGAATTGTATATTCATGCCCACAATAAACTAGTGTTTTAGTAGGTAGTTTTTTAATTTTCGATAATGAAGAGTACATTTGTGTTGGCGAACCTTCAAATAAACGACCACAACCCCCTGTAAAAAGCGTATCACCGCTAAATACCATTTTTTCAGTATAGTATGCTATTGCTCCAGATGTATGCCCAGGAACGTCTAGTATATTAATTTCTAAGTCTAATTCTGGCAGAGAAATGATGTCTCCTTCACTCACAGGACTTGTGCTTCCTTCTACAAATTCTTTTTCCGGCGTATAGACTGGTATGTTATATTTTTTTGTTAAACGCCTAAGGTCTTTAAGGTATGATTTGGTAGTCCCCCAAAGCCCGCCAGCATGCATAGATGCATCCATTATAACTGCGGCAATATTA
>JAAZZI010000166.1 GCA_014239225.1 Gammaproteobacteria bacterium | reverse complement strand
GAGTTATGCTTATCAAGGCGGAGGACGTGGTATAGACGCATCTCGCATTAATTTACTTGAGAAATGGGTTCAGGGAAATTTAAGACCGAATTTGACATTACTTTTTGACCTTGATGTCAGCATTGGCATGCAACGCACTAAAAAAAGAAGTGATGCTGATAGGTTTGAGCGAGAGGAAATTAATTTTTTTGAAAAAATACGAAATACTTATCTGGAAAGAGCAAAAAATGAACCACAACGTTTCCGCATAATTAATTCAGCATCATCGCTTGAAAATGTAAAAGAACAAATCGTAACTATTTTAAAAGATTTTTTATGTTAGATATATACCCTTGGCAGTATGAGCAAATGCAGAGATTATCGTCAATGTGTCAGCAGAAACGATTGCCTCATGCGTTGTTGTTTTCTGGACCTGAAGGAATTGGTTTAAAACAATTCACATTGTCATTTGCAATGAAAATTTTATGTATATCAAAAGATAATCAATCTAAAGTTGCTTGCGGAAAATGTAAAAGCTGTGAATTATTTAAAGCAAAATCACACCCTGACCTAAAACTCATTTTGCCAGAAGAAAAACGTAAGACGATAGGGATTGATCAAATACGAGAGTTAATTAACTACGTTTCATTCAAATCTTTCTCAGGAGATATAAAAATTGTCATTATAAATCCAGCGGACTCAATGACACGAAATGCAGCAAACACATTACTCAAAACACTTGAAGAACCACCAATCCAATCCATGCTTATTTTATTAACACATCGGCCCTCAGTATTGCCAGTTACTATAAGAAGCCGGTGCCAGAAAATAAATTTTAAACCAGTTTATGATAAAGCAGCGAATGACTGGTTAGATATAAATCTTAAAAATCTTCAGTTATCCTCAGATTTATTATTACGTTTAGCGGGAGGAGGACCACTAAAGGCAATTGAATTGATGAATGAAGATTATTTATCATCTCGTCACGAATTACTTGAAGATTTAGATGCACTAGATAAGCAAAATATTGATCCGCTAAAAATTGTTGCTCGTTGGCAAAATTTAGGGGCTGAAAATACAGTTTCCTGGTTAATGCAGATAATCAACGACCTTGTTCGGTTAAAATTATGTTCTGACAAAGCAACTATAATGAATCTCGATTTAAGAGAAGACTTGCAAGGACTTACAAATACATTAGACTTACTAAAGTTAATGAGAGGTTATGACTTTATACTATTGAAATATAAAGAATTAAAAGGGCCAATGAACTATAACTCATTGAGTATTCTTGAAGAAATCGCTTTGTTTTGGAAAAACTATGGTAATTCAACCGCATAATAGATTTACTAACAAATAAAGATAAAATAACAATATGGCAACTGAAAATAATAAGGGTATCTTATCACTCAATATTAAAGGAAAAAGCGCACTTTATGTGTCCTATATGCCTTTTGTGCAAAATGGAGGTATCTTTATCCCTAACAAAAAATCTAATGATTACAATTTGGGCGATGATATTTTCGTTTTACTGTCAATTGATGATAGTAAAGACAAAATGCCCATTGCCGGTAAAGTGGCTTGGATTACACCTAAAGGCGCTCATGGGAATAAAACAGAAGGAATTGGGATTCAATTTAACGGACTTGATAAGGGCGCAACAAAAGCAAAAATCGAAAAAATGTAAACACTGGAGGCATTACTAATAAATGTACATAATTGCTTTTGTTTACAA
>JAAZZI010000165.1 GCA_014239225.1 Gammaproteobacteria bacterium | reverse complement strand
AGCAGTAAAACGCAAAGCCGCTCCAAAACGAAAAGCCGCAGCTAAGAAAGCAGCTCCAAAGAGAAAGGCAGCAGTAAAACGCAAAGCCGCTCCAAAGAAATCTGCATCTAAGAAAGCATCTCCAAAGAGAAAGGCAGCAGTAAAGAAAGCAGCTCCAAAACGCAAAGCCGCTCCAAAACGCAAAGCCGCTCCAAAGAGAAAGGCAGTAAAACGTAAACGTTAACCTGTCTATGCACCTTTTTTCTAATCTACCTTACTTGATTTACTATGTTTCTAAATTCGAATTTAGAAATATAATAAATCGCATGCCTGTATCATTCATTCATTTTTAATTCAGGTAAAACAAAAACTCTCTCAGGTTTAATTTTAAAAATAATTCTTTTCTCACCATCCTGCTTAAACGGGTAATGCTTACGTCCCATGTATTGTTCAGTTAATTTATCCGCATGAGAATATTCGCTGTCAGAAATTATTTCAATTACGGTTCCACGGATAGTAGTCATGTCAAGAGGGTTATCATTAGAAGTGACAGATACAGCTACACGAGGATCACGTAGAATATTCTTATGTTTTATTCTGCCCTCAGCAGTATTTACTAAAATAAAACCGTCCTCATAATTTGCCCATACGGGTGAAAGTTGAGGAGAACCATCCTTCATAATAGTTGCAATAAAAACAAGATTTTTTTTTGAAAATAATTTTATCGCTTTAGAATCAATCATAATTTCAGGAACCCCATTTTACAATCAAACATATTTTTCAAACAGTGTTTAAAATTGAATTTTAGCATGTTTTTCAGTTATTTCAATTCAAAATAACAATTACTAATTGATCGCAATGAAGGGAGAATCAAATACAAAATAAATTCTACTTCGTATTTGATTTTTCAAGAACATTAGTCATCGCCCTATTCATGATCTCCATTACCAGGTATTGAGAATACTCTGCAGATTGCTTACCCTTAGATTTACTAGTCTTGGAACCCAATCCTTTGAGAATTTTTTCAACTTTAACTGATGTGTTGTCAATAATTTTGGAATACGTCGAATCAAAATTTTCAGGAGTTTGAAAATCAAGTAATTTTGTTGACGTGCTATAAAATTTAGTAATTGCACCACGAGATTCTTCAATTCTTGCAATTTCAATTAATCCAGAAACCTTCAAGATTTCCAAATGATGTCGGATAGTTGTTAATGCTTTTTTGTAACCATACTTCTTCAGAGCTGTACAAATTTGATCAGCAGATAATGATTGATGGTATAAAATTTCAACAATTTTTGCACGTGCAGGGTCTTCAATTGCACGAGCGTGTCCAATACTTGTAGTAACGGTACGATTTACTTTAATTTCCTTTTCTAATAATGTAGACATACAAAATATCCTCAAATTCTGATCTAAAAGATCCTCGTATCATATTTTTTTGTCCAATTGCATCAATTTTTGTTTACTTTAATAAACATGATACCGCTATTAAATATATACAGTATACTACAATAAAAATAGTAGTGCATTTAATATTATTAGTGCATTACAAGAATTATAAAGTAAGTACCAAATATATCATACAAACATCAAAACTATCATAGTGGTTCCAAAAATATCAAAAAATAAAATTTTCAAAACATATATTGTCAAATTCATCATATTGAGGTAAATTACGGAAATATGAAAAGTATGATTCGAGTTGAAAGTTAACTAATAGTCAACATCACGTATAGA
>JAAZZI010000164.1 GCA_014239225.1 Gammaproteobacteria bacterium | reverse complement strand
AACGGCTGCTCGCCCCTTGATCTTCCAAGATTCTACTTTGTTAATAGAAGCTTGATGATCAATCCACCCCTGTGACTGTATATTGCTATCAAGTTCAGGTAATGAACCACAAGCACTAACTACTAATATTATCGGGAAAAATAAAACTATTTTTTTCAAGGTGAGAAACGTTCAATAACTTTTAATAATCTATCGTCTGCTGGTGTATCTTGTAACGCAGTTTCCCATACAGCTTTAGCGGCCTGCTTATTGCCCATAATCCAGTGAACCTCGCCAAGATGAGCCGCTACCTCAGGATCATTCCTCAAATCAAAAGCCTTTTGCAAAAAATCAATTGCCTCATCTAATCGACCAAGTCGATAAAGAACCCAGCCCATACTATCCAAAATATAGAAATCTCCCGGGCTTAGTTCATATGCACGTTTAATATAATCATATGCATCATCTAAACGCTCGTCTCTATCTGCAAGTGTATACCCTAGTGCATTTAATGCTGTTGCATTATCAGGATCTTTCACAATAATAGATACCAGATCAGTTTCTAAAATATCAAAACGATTAATTTTTTCAGCAAGCATTGCACGAGAATAAAGAAGGTCTGGGTGACTCTGCTCTTGAATCGCTTTATTAAAAACATCTAAAGCTTCTTCAAAACGCTTTTCTTCGATTAATATTTCGCATTCTGCCTGTATTAAGATATTACGATGCGCATCTTTTGGTTTTTCAATAGAACGAATATTAGTAAGGGCTTTTTCAATATCTCCTTGTTTAGCAAAAATAAGACTTGTACGAATAAATGCATCAAAATAATTTTCACCGTCATGAACACTATGATAAAAATTATTTGCCTTATCTAGTTCATTCTTTTCTTCTGCTATTCGACCTAGATAATAATTTGCATCAAATATATGCTTTTTTAATTCGATTAGCCTTTTAAAATATTTTTCAGACTTAGTAAGTTGATTTTCTTGTAGAGATAACAAACCAAGAGCATAAAGTAAATCTGTATTATCTGGAGTTTTATTATAAAGGAATTCAAATTGGTCTCGTGCTTCATCAAAACGCTTCGCGTCTGTTAATAATCTTGCATATGCCATACGTAAATTAAAATTATCTTCTTGTTTTTTCAAAACAGACTCAAGCCAATTTAGAGCTTTCTCTGTTTCACCGTTTTTTTGTAGCAACCCTATATAAGCAACAGCCGCTGTATTATTATCAGGCTTCAGTGTAAGTATTTTTTCTAGTAGTGATTTTGCCCGTTCATCGTCACCGATCCGTGATGAAACATGTGCATAAGCATACAATGCATCGACATCATTCATATGTTTATCCATTAAGTTTTCCATTAACTTTATTACCATAGATTTGTCTTCTTCACCGCCAAGGAAATTTGCGACCATCCATAATTTCTGATCAAACTCTCCTTCAGATGCATCTAAAATAATTTCAAGATGACGAAGTGCCTCATTAAGATTGCTTTGCCTTAAGTACATTACTGTCAATATTTGATGTGGATCTGGATTTTTAGGGTCAACATCAACCCAAAGGCTAGCCGCCTCATAGCTAGCTACATCATTACGCGCATAAACTGCAATCCTTGTAGCGCGTTCTATAATGGCAGGATCAAGTGTTTTTCTTGCTAAATCTAAGTAATAATTAGTTGCAGTATCAATTGGGTTATGATTTTTGTTTTGATCAATGTTGCAATAAATTTCGGTACGAT
>JAAZZI010000163.1 GCA_014239225.1 Gammaproteobacteria bacterium | reverse complement strand
AAGTTAATACAATTTTTGCACCAAAAGCCTTCATAACAGCACGACGCTCAACGCTCATATTTTCGGGCATGACTAAAATCATACGATACCCACGAATTGCTGCGACCATAGCAAGTGCAATACCAGTATTTCCGCTGGTTGCCTCGATTAATGTATCGCCAGACTTAATTTCGCCACGCATTTCCGCATGCTTTATCATGCTCAGTGCAGGTCTATCCTTAACTGAGCCCGCAGGGTTATTGCCTTCGAGTTTGCCCAAAATAATATTACTGGGATTCCCCGACAAACGTTGTAACTTAACGAGCGGAGTATTGCCAATAAAGGATTCCAATGTTAAAAAATCTGGTAATCCTTTGATAACCTCATTCTTTTGTTTTTTTATCATTTATAATTTTTCTGCTAGAAATGTTTTTGCTAGGACTAATGCGTCTTCTCGTCCTATCTTTGTAGGATAATAATTTCTACGTCTGCCTATTTCATTAAATCCCATATTGAGGTAAAGCCTGATAGCCTTGAAATTGGTTGGCCGAACTTCTAAAAAAGTTCTATGTATATTGTGCTCTTTTGATAAAACTAAAAAATGTCCTAATAATTTTTTTCCTATTCCCATAGATCGATAATTGGGGTGTATGCATAAATTTAAGATATGTGATTCGTCAGATGTAATCAACATCACTCCATAACCAATCAAAATTTTATCGCTTTCAAGTACCCAAGAACTATAACCAGCATGCAAGCAGTCTTCAAAAATTGTTTTGCTCCACGGAAAATCATAGACATCCTTTTCAATATTAATAATAGAATTGACGTCCTGCTCTGACATTGGTCTGATATATATATCAGATTCCTTAATAACAGCACTCATACAAGCTCTCTGTATGTATCCTGAGCAAATTTAATATCCTGCCACAAGTTACATTATCAATTGATGGAGAACAGAAGCACGCTGATGCCGAAGGAGGAGGTCCTGTAGATGCAACATATAAAGCTATCGAAAGCATGGTTCGGAGCGGTTGTAACTTACAATTATATTCTGTTAATAACATAACTGATGGAACAGATTCACAAGGTGAAGTGACAGTACGTATCGATAAGGGCGGTCGTATAGTCAATGGTCTTGGTTCTGATACCGATATTGTTATAGCTTCTGCTAAAGCATATATCAACGCACTTAATAAAGTCTTGGGCCATAACGAACGAGCACATCCGCAACAAGTATAAAATTACATATGAACGGAACACATCAACAGCAATATTTAAAAGAGATTGGTATTACAGTTTGGTCTGAACGTGAATTGGTTAGTATAGAAGGCACCCCTACTGATATTAAACATATTGCTGAAGAAAATAAGCCGTTATGTAAGGAGCTTGGACAGGAACTGAGTCATCTTGCAAATCAGGTTGAAGCATGCGATCAATGTGAATTACATAAATCGAGGACACAAACCGTTTTTGGTATTGGCAATAAAAATTCAGATTGGTTAATTGTGGGTGAGGCTCCAGGCGCCGATGAGGATTTTAAGGGCGAACCATTTGTTGGTCGAGCAGGTAAATTATTAAATGCCATGTTGTTTTCAATGGGATTGCAAAGACAGGAGGTATTCATCGCTAATATATTAAAGTGTAGACCCCCAAAAAATCGTGATCCCAAAATAAATGAAGTTGAAGCTTGCGAGAAATATTTAAGACAACAGATTGCATTAATTAAACCAAAGATTATTTTGGCACTTGGACGTATAGCCGCGCAGAACCTATTAAAATCAGATACACCA
>JAAZZI010000162.1 GCA_014239225.1 Gammaproteobacteria bacterium | reverse complement strand
CAAAGATATTGTCTATTTTCATGCGCTCTTCTGGCCTGCAACACTAATGGGGTCTGACTTCAGAACCCCTGATGCAGTTTTTGCTCATGGATTCCTCTCTGTGAATGGCCAAAAGATGAGTAAATCACGTGGCACATTCATTAATGCAAGAACCTACCTAGAGAATCTTGATCCTGAATGTTTGCGTTATTACTATGCGTACAAATTGACAGCCAAAATAGATGACATTGATTTGAATTTACAAGATTTTAAAAAGCGTGTTAATTCAGATCTGGTTGGCAAAGTTATCAATATTGCTTCTCGAAGTGCACCGTTTGTGGTGAAAAAATACGATAAAGAGTTATCAGCTAATTGTATTGAAAAATCTCTCTATGATGAATTTGTAGAAGCAGGTTCTGATATTGCAAAACATTATGAGGCAAGAAACTTTAGCCAGGCTATGCGCTTAATTATGAAATTAGCTGATCAAGCTAATCAATACATTGATAAAAAGAAGCCTTGGCAATTAGCGAAAATTGAAGGCAACGAAAAAGAAGTTCACGAGATCACTTCATTGGCAATTAATCTGTTTAAGGTGTTAATGACATATCTTAAACCGGTACTTCCAGAGATGGCAATACGTTCGGAAGAATTTCTTAATGTTGATTCTTTAAAATGGGCTGATATTCAAGAACCGTTAATAAACCATAAAATCAATAATTTTAAACCTTTAATGACGCGAATAGAGGATGATCAAATTGATCAAATGGTTGAATCCTCCAAGGTATAGACTTATTAGTAATAATTTTCGGAGGGATGTCAGAGTGGCCGAATGAGCACGCTTGGAAAGCGTGTATACCTCACGGTATCATGGGTTCGAATCCCATTCCCTCCACCATATTTAGTTCTAACTTATTATAAAGCTGTAACAAAAAAAATCATTATTTTTTTAAGCTAAAACCTTTTCAAAATATGAAAATAGGTTTACAATCAAATTGCAAATTAATTATTGTTTTAAGTGTAATTTTCAAACTATATATAAATACTAAGGAGAGTAGTTATGAAACAAATAGGAAAATCGCAATCTACTGGATTGCATAAAAATGTATCAATGCATTTAATTATAGGTTTAAGTTGTTTTTTGACATTCGGTCTATTTAGTCAACCTTCAATAGCCGCTCATGATAAAGTCTACGAAATAACAATACTTCATACTAATGATTTTCACGCTCGTTTTAGACCAATCAGTAAATACGATAATAATTGTTCTGCGAAGAATAATGCTAAGGGAAAGTGTTTTGGTGGTACAGCGCGTTTGATTTCAGCAATTGAAGACGCTCGTTCAAGACATTCTAATACGATACTTTTGGACGGTGGTGATCAATTTCAAGGAACGCTTTTCTATAATCTATACAAAGGACAAGTGGCCGCAGAAATGATGAATAAGCTTGGATATGATGGAATGGCAGTGGGTAACCATGAGTTTGATGATGGACCTGAAACTCTTAGAGCATTCATGGATACAGTAGATTTCCCTGTTCTTATGGCAAATGCTAACGTACATATGGAGCCAGAGCTTAAAGGCAAACTACAAAAATCAACGACCTTGTTAAAAAACAACCAAAAAATTGGATTGATTGGCGTTGTTACTGAAGAAGTAGTGGAGATATCTAGTCCGGGTGATAACATTATATTCACCGACGCTGTTGCTGCTGTGCAGTCTGAGGTAGATTTTTTGACCGAAGCTGGAGTCAATAAAATCATACTTCTGTCGCACTCGTCATACGAAATAGACAAAATGATTGCAGCAAATA
>JAAZZI010000161.1 GCA_014239225.1 Gammaproteobacteria bacterium | reverse complement strand
TTTTGTTAAATTTATTAATGTTCAAGATTGTACTATCATGTTTTTGTTTTTGTTTTGTTATCAATAACTATCAGATCATTATAGCTATGAGATATTGAGAACGGGATTAAGGTTAAAGTGCGACCACCTAGTTCTAATCTCGTTGATTCTTCAATCAAAATATTTGGCCCTATAACATCCGAGGCTTTTGCCTTAGGCCCTAAATTATTTTTGAATTGAGTTAGAAAAAAATCTCTATTCCGATTAATCGCCTCTGCTAAGTCTTTATGGCCTACAAAATTAGGATTTTCCTCAAGAAATGCTTTATTACCTAGAATGTGGTCAAAATGTACATGTGTGTTGATTACATAACAGATTGGTTTTTTTGTTATCTTACGAATAGTATTTTTGAGTTTCTCTCCCGTCTTTATTGAGCCGCCGGTATCAATAACAGCAACACAATTATTACCAACGATAAACCCAATATTAGCAATATCATCATTTCCTATGCCCTCAATCGAGGCATGATTACCAGTATGAACATAGTTGTTCTTTGCAATCTCAGTTAAATTAAACTCCTGATTAGTTTCAGAAGGTATAGCTGAGCGTAAAAAAGCCAGCATTATCAATGCAAAATATGTAATGTTTTTAATAATAGTCATTAGATTTTTATTTGGATAAATTTCAAAAACATATTCACTAATTAACAATCAATACTTTCAAATATGACTTTAACGAATTGATTAATATAGTACAAATATTCTTCTTGAAATTCTTGGAATTAGTATTAATGTAGTAATTGTTAAAAATATGAAAATATATCAAAAGCAATTCATTTTTTTTGGCCTTGATTTAACCGTGATTAAAACACAGGAGGCCAGAACCAGCGTTCGTTAATCTGCTATTTACATTTATAATATTTCCAACTCAGTTGGACAGGAGATGTTATGTTTGAACAAGATCAAGAAATTGTGCAATCTTTGATAGATAAAAATAAGAATTTCAGAAGACTCTATAACAAACATTGCCAATTAAAGAGCAAAGTAAAAGAGGCGAATCAGGGTTATCTCAGTATAGATGATTTCGATTTAGAGATACTCAAAAAAGAAAAATTACTAATAAAGGATCGTATGGCAACCATAATAGAAGATTATCGTCATACTCATATCTACTTGTATTAATTGAAAACCCTGCCGATATGCAGGGTTTTTTTATAGAATTAATAAAATCCCAATTATCAATAACATACTTGCAAGTATTGTGCGCATAATTTTGTCAGGTATCAAATTACCGACTTGGCTTCCAAGATAGATACCCGGTAATGAGCCAGCAATTAAACTAAAAAGCAGAATATAATCAACAGTTCCTAAATTTGCATGTCCAATCCCTGCAATTGCAGTTATGGGAATAGCGTGCGCAAGATCAGTCGCTACAATTTCAATTGTTCTATATCTTGGATATAGAAAAAATAAGAATGCAGCACCTATTACACCCGCACCGACAGAAGAAAAAGTAACGAGTGTACCAATTAAAATACCTGCAAAAATGGTAAAAGGCTTTGTAAATTTTTTATGAAGTATTTGCACAAAAGCAAAATGTTCATTCTTACTTAATTTATGCCATTGATTTCGGAAAATTAAAAAAATCGCAGTTAATATCATGGCAAAACTCAATGTTGATAATATTAATCCATCATAATTGATTCCGGCATTATTAAGTTGTTTAATAGCAAAGATTGAGCAGAACGATGCAGGTATACTGCCCATAGAGAGTAAAGCAACAACTTTCCATTTAATGTTGCCATGTTTTTGGTGAGCAAAAACACCAACTGATTTTGTGATAGC
>JAAZZI010000160.1 GCA_014239225.1 Gammaproteobacteria bacterium | reverse complement strand
TGTTGGCACAGGCGGAGACTCTCACACTCGCTTTCCTATTGGTATCTCATTCCCGGCTGGCTCAGGGCTTGTCGCATTTGCTGCAGCAACTGGTGTTATGCCGCTTGATATGCCTGAATCAGTTTTAGTACGTTTTAAAGGTAAAATGCAGCCTGGCATTACCTTACGAGATCTTGTTAATGCAATTCCTTATGTAGCAATACAATCTGGCGATCTTACAGTTGAGAAAGAAGGTAAAAAGAATATTTTTTCTGGGCGTATTCTAGAAATTGAAGGTTTGCCAAACCTTAAATGTGAACAGGCTTTTGAGCTGTCTGATGCAAGTGCAGAACGATCAGCAGGCGGCTGTACTATTCGACTTGGTAAAGAACCAATCATTGAATATCTGCAATCTAATATAACTTTATTGCGCTGGATGATAGATGAAGGATATGGTGATATAAGAACTATAGAACGTCGTGCCCAAGAAATGGAAGCGTGGCTAGAAAATCCAGTATTATTAGAGCCAGATTCCGATGCTGAGTACAAAAAAATCTTTGAAATTAATCTAAACGATATAAAAGAGCCATTATTAGCCTGCCCAAATGACCCTGATGATATTAAACCTTTATCTGAGGTCTCAGGGACAAAAATCGATGAAGTATTTTTAGGCTCATGTATGACAAATATTGGTCATTTCAGAGCTGCAGGAAAAATGTTACAAAAATCATCGGATACGCTACCAACAATTTTATGGATTTCACCACCTACTAAAATGGATCAACACCAACTTACTGAAGAAGGATACTATGATATATTTAAAAAAGTTGGCGCAAGGACAGAAATACCAGGTTGTTCTCTTTGTATGGGAAATCAAGCTCGCGTAAAAGCAAAATCAACCGTTGTTTCGACTTCAACTCGTAATTTTCCAAATCGACTTGGTGATGGCGCAAATGTCTTTCTTGCATCTGCTGAAATTGCCGCCGTTTCTTCGATACTAGGACGAATTCCTAATATGGATGAATACATGCAATTTGCAGCTGATCTTAACCCACTCGCAAAAGATGTTTATCGCTACTTAAACTTCGATGAAATTGAATCTTTCCAAAAAAGCGCCTTAAAAGCTAAATCAAAAATAGAAGAGATTCCTGTCTCTGTAGTAAACTAGTAAATATTAAATACATACGACTAAAAAATAGAGGTAATACTAGCAAAATTTTTACTAGTAAAAAAATTTGAGATTCAAGCGATGGCTATAATTAAACAAGAAGATTTAATCGCAAGTGTTACTGATGCATTGCAATTTATATCTTACTATCATCCGCTAGATTTTATTAATGCTGTGAATATGGCATATGAAAAAGAGGAATCAAAACCAGCAAAAGATGCAATGGCACAAATTTTGATTAATTCGAGAATGTGTGCTGAAGGTCATCGCCCTATTTGTCAGGACACTGGAATTGTTGTAGTTTTTTTGAAAATAGGTATGAATGTTGAATGGGAAGCTAAACTATCGCTTAATGAAATAATTAATGAGGGTGTTAGAGCCGCTTATAATCACCCAGATAATAAATTACGGGCATCGATAATGGATGATCCTGCCGGAATTAGAAAGAATACGGGTGATAATACGCCGGCAGTAATTCATACTGAAATTGTAAAAGGCTCATCTATTGATGTTCAAATCGCAGCTAAAGGTGGTGGTTCTGAAGCAAAAGCAAAATTTGTCATGTTAAATCCTTCAGATGACATAGTTGATTGGGTTGTTAAGACGGTGCCTAGTATGGGTGCTGGTTGGTGTCCTCCAGGGATGTTAGGGATTGGTATTGGTGGTACAGCAGAAAAAGCAATGGTTCTTGCAAAGAGTGCAT
>JAAZZI010000015.1 GCA_014239225.1 Gammaproteobacteria bacterium | reverse complement strand
AGAAAAATGCAAAAATTTCATGGACACAAGTTGAAACGGGAAGTGCCGTTACTTGGAAGTACCCGTCTTGTATTCTAAAAGGCGACAATTCTGTTGGCGAATTCTATTCGATTGCAGTAACAAACAATTACCAACAAGCCGACACTGGAACCAAAATGATTCATATTGGTAATAACAAGTAGCACAATTATTTCAAAGGGTATTTCGGCAAGACACGCTCAAAATGCATATCGAGGATTGGTCAAAATTAGTAAAAATGCTAATAACGCAAGAAATTATTCCCAGTGCGACTCTTTATTGATGGGCGATCAATGTGGTGCCCATACCTTCCCTTATATTGAGGCAAAAAACTCAACAGCACAGGTTGAGCATGAAGCTACAACATCAAAAATAAGTGATGATCAATTGTTTTATTGTCTGCAACGCGGTATTTCAGAAGAGGATGCGATTAATATGATTGTTAATGGGTTTTGTAAAGAAGTTTTACAACAACTTCCTATGGAATTTGCTGTTGAAGCACAAAAATTAGTTGGAATTAGTTTAGAGGGGAGCGTTGGTTAAATGTTAACGATTGAAAATTTAAAAGCAAAGATTGAAGAAAAAGAAATACTAAAAGGATTAAATTTAAATATAAATCCTGGAGAAGTGCACGCAA
Source organism: Gammaproteobacteria bacterium (assembly GCA_014239225.1). Lineage (GTDB taxonomy): Bacteria > Pseudomonadota > Gammaproteobacteria > Eutrophobiales > Eutrophobiaceae > UBA11869. The sequence continues at coordinate 11,431 of JAAZZI010000015.1, read as the reverse complement.
TTATGGGCCCAAATGGTTCTGGAAAAAGCACGCTCGCAAATATTTTAGCTGGCAAAGAAGGTTACAACGTCACGCAAGGTAGCGTTTCATATGAAAATGAAAATTTACTAGAACTATCGCCAGAGGAACGTGCGCGTAAAGGTGTGTTTCTTGCTTTTCAATACCCAGTAGAAATCCCAGGCGTTAATAATATTTATTTATTGAAAGCTGCTTTAAATGCAATTCGGAAGCATCAAGGGGAACCTGAATTGGATGCAATGGAATTCATGAATTTAGTTAAAGGAAAAATGAAGCTGGTTCAAATGAATGAAGATTTGCTAAGCCGATCAGTTAATGAGGGTTTCTCTGGTGGTGAGAAAAAACGTAATGAGATCTTTCAAATGGCGATACTCGAACCAAAACTCGCAATCCTTGATGAGACCGACTCGGGTCTTGATATTGATGCACTAAAAATTGTGGCCGAGGGAGTTAATAGCTTAAGAAATGAAAATCGTGCTTTCATTCTTGTAACACATTATCAGCGTTTACTTAATTATATAAAACCAGATCATGTTCATGTCTTGAATAAAGGAAAAATTATTAGATCGGGCGGTCCTGAACTTGCATTAGAACTTGAAGAAAAAGGTTACGACTGGATTAACTAAAAAAAACATGAATGAGACTATCCAACATTACCTTGCTGATTTTAAGCAACTTCAAAATATTAAAAAAGATGATTGGTTTTCTAAACAACGTCAATCAGCGTTTAATATTTTTCAAGAGTCTGGTTTCCCAAGCACCAGAAAAGAAAATTGGAAATATACTGATGTGAAGCCTATTACCAAAAACTTATTTTCTAATATAGCCAACGGTAATGTAGTGATAAATGATGATGAAATCGATGCTATTCTTTTCAAAGAACTAGAATGCATAGAACTTGTTTTCGTTAACGGTACTTATTCTGAAAAATATTCGAATATTAAAAACTTACCTAATGAACTAACCATAAAAAATATGGCAAATGCATTAGGAAATGATGAGGATTTTCTAAAAAAGCATCTATCACAATATGTGAATGATAATTCAAGTTCTTTTACAGCGCTTAATACTGCATTTATTCAAGATGGGGCATATATCAATGTTCCGTCTGATCTAATTTTAGAAAGGCCTATCAGTATTACTTATGTCTCAAAAGACAATTCCAACATTTTTGCAACACACCCTAGAAATTTAATCTTCATGGGGGAAAATTCAAAAGCGACAATAATTGAAAATTATATTGGTATTGATGATACAAATTATTTCACAAATGCTGTCACTGAAACATCATTATCACAAGGCGCCTCACTGAAACACTATAAAATACAACAAGAAAGCTCTAATGCATTCCACATTGGTAATTTGAATACATCCCAAAATAAAGATAGTCGATTTGAGTCTCATTCGATATCAATCGGTGGGGCTCTAGTGCGTAATGATATTAATGCACAACTAAATGAAGAGGGTGCAGAAATCACGATGAATGGTCTCTACATGACAGATAAGGCTCAACATATTGATAATCACACTCGAGTTGATCATTTCAAACCGTATACACAAAGTAATCAAAATTATCGGGGGGTACTAAATGGTAAAAGCCGTGGGGTATTTAACGGCAAAGTGGTCGTTCACCCTCAAGCGCAAAAAATTGAAGCCTATCAAAACAATGCCAATCTCCTATTGTCCGATGATGCTGAGATTGATACAAAACCCGAGCTCGAAATTTATGCTGATGACGTGAAATGCAACCACGGGGCAACAATAGGGCAACTTGATAATGATATGTTGTTTTATCTTCGTTCACGTGCCGTTGATGAACAAACTGCACGAAGTCTTTTAACCTATGCCTTCGTCGATGAAATTATTAATAATATTAGTTTTCAGTCGATTAAAAATAAACTTGAACATTTAATTATTGGTCGATTGCCAGACTCATCTCTTATACGTGAGTACGTCTAATGAATAAAAAAAGTAACGCCGCGCAACAACAAAATCAATCGTTAGGATTTGATGTAAAAAAAATAAGGAATGATTTTCCTATTTTGCATCAGATAATTAACGGGAAACCTCTTATATATCTTGACAATGCTGCTACATCACAAAAACCAAAAAATGTCTTAGATGCAATAGAAAAATATTATCGTGAATACAACTCTAATATACACCGTGGTGTACATACACTAAGCGAGAATGCCACTGAAGCCTATGAATTAGCGCGTTTAAAAATCAAAAACTTTATTAATACTCGGTCAAATAAAGAAGTCATTTTTGTTCGTGGTGCAACTGAAGCAATTAATTTAGTTGCTCAAAGTTTTGGTCGTAATTCGTTAAATGAAAATGATGAAATTATTATTACTGAACTAGAACATCACGCAAATATCGTCCCTTGGCAACTACTACGCGAACAAACTGGGGCGACACTAAAGTTCATTCCGATTAATGATAACGGAGAATTAATAATAGAAGAATATGAAAAACTTTTAAGTAAAAATACAAAAATTGTTGCTGTTGGTCATATATCAAATGCTCTGGGTACGATTAACCCAATAAAAACTATTATCGATATGGCGCATGAATATGGGGCTAAGGTACTAATTGATGGCGCGCAAGCAACATCGCATACATCTGTTGATGTTCAAAAACTGGATTGTGATTTTTATGCTTTCTCCGGGCATAAAGTATTTGCTCCTACTGGTGTTGGCGTACTTTATGGGAAACAAGCCCTATTAGAAGAGATGCCTCCATACCAAGGGGGTGGAGATATGATTAAAATGGTCACTATGATGGAGACACAATACAATGATTTACCTTATAAATTCGAAGCAGGTACACCAAACATATCAGGCACCATTGGACTTGGAGCTGCGATTGATTATGTAAATGAAATTGGTCTTGAAAATATTTCACAATATGAAAATGAATTGCTTGGTTATGCCAATCAACTTGCATCTGAAATTACAGGATTAAAATTTATTGGAACAGCGAAACAAAAAACAAGCATTTTGTCTTTCACACTAAAGGGCATTCATCCCCACGATATAGGAACCATACTTAACAATGAAGGAATCGCCATAAGAACAGGTCATCATTGTGCAATGCCAGTGATGGAACGTTTCAAAATACCAGCAACAAGTAGAGCTTCGTTTGCATTTTATAATACACATGAAGAAATTGATGCATTGATTAAAGCCATTGATAAATGCAAAAAGGTCTTTAACTAATGTTTGATATCAAAGACCTCTATCAAGAAGTTATTGTTGACCACAATCGCAGTCCTCGTAATTTTAGAGTAATTGCTGACGCAGATAAAACAATGGAAGGTTTTAATCCGCTTTGCGGAGATAAACTCAAATTATATATAAAAATTGATGGGCAAAATATTAGCGACATTGCTTTTGATGGAACAGGTTGCGCAATTTCAGTTGCATCTGCTTCACTAATGACAGATGCAATGAAAGGAAAATCAATTGATGAAGCTGAGACGCTTTTTAATAACTTCCACAGTTTAATAACAACAGAAAATGAAATCGATAGTGATCATTTAGGAAAATTAGCAGTGTTAGCAGGTGTCAAAGGCTTCCCGGCACGAGTGAAATGCGCTTCACTATGCTGGCATACACTACGTTCAGCACTAATCGGCGATGATAAACCAGTAACTACGGAATAATTAAAGCTGATATGGACGAAAATAAACCTATAATATTAAGTCGTGATTGTGATGCTATTTTAATTCCGGTCGGAACACCTCTGAGTCTGTCTGAAGGAACTACTGTATTAATAACGCAAGCACTTGGTGGCAGTTATACGGTTAATGTTAATGGTAATTTGGCGCGCATAGATGCAAAAAATGCAGATGCACTCGGGTTTGATATTAAAAATAACATTGATCTGGATACAAAAAAAGAAATTACCGGTGATGGGGTTGTTGATGAAGAGTTAGTTTGGCAACAATTAAAAACCTGTTATGACCCGGAGATACCGATTAATATCGTTGAATTAGGCCTCATCTACCAATGTGATATTACCCCATTAGGCGCTGACGGAAATCAAGTCGATATAACAATGACGCTTACCTCTCCTGGCTGTGGAATGGGTGACTATCTTGCTGAAGATATACGCTTAAAAATATCAAATCTGCCAAATGTGTCAAAAGTTAATGTCGATGTTACCTTTGACCCTCCCTGGAACTACGACATGATGTCAGAAGCAGCGAAACTAGAGACAGGAATGTTTTAAACGGGGCCAGTTATTCTTCTGATAATTTCACCTAAAGCAATTGAAGTCGTATAATTCTCTTGCGATTAACGAGATAGAGCCGAGTTTGGAGATTATACGTGGCACTTGAAAGAACATTGGCAATAATCAAACCGGACGCTGTTGCCAAGAATTTTATTGGGAAAATATTGGCCCAAATAGAAGAAAATGGCCTCTATATTATCGCTAGTAAAATGATGCATCTATCAAAAGAAGAGGCGGAGGAGTTTTATTGCGAACATTCAAAACGTCCTTTTTATAATTCCTTAATCAAATATATGAGTTCAGGCCCGGTTATGGTTCAGGTATTTGAAGCTGAAAATGCTATAGAGACTCTCCGTAATATTATGGGAGCAACAAAACCAATTGAGGCAAAAGAAGGAACAATACGAAATCTATATGCTAATCATGAACCCATAAATGGAACATACGAAAACGCTATACACGGTTCAGACAGTACTCAAAGTGCCGGAAGAGAAATAAACTTTTTCTTTACAAATAGTGAAATTAATAAACAAATGTAATAAAAAAATATGATGGGAAAACTCAACCTATTTGATTGTGATCGTAAAACACTTGAATCTTATTTTGCAGATATAGGTGAAAAATCTTTTCGTGCGCATCAATTACTCAAATGGATCTATCAACATGGAGTAATTAATATTGAATCGATGAGTAATCTTAGTAATGATTTACGCGCTTACTTAAAAGAAAATACATCAGTTAAACTTCCTGAAATTATTACCGAAAAAAAATCAAAAGATGGCACGAAAAAATGGCTTATTAAAGTCGATGAAAAAAATTCAATTGAAACTGTATTTATTCCTGAAAATGATAGAGGTACTCTTTGCATATCAACTCAAGTAGGGTGTGCGCTAGATTGTAAGTTTTGCTCTACTGCACAACAAGGTTTTCAGTCGCAACCTTTCGAGCGGGGAAATTATTGGCCAGGTCTGGGTTGCCAACAAAATACTTGGTCATTTTGAAAATGGGAAACGTATGATTACAAATATTGTCTTTATGGGAATGGGTGAACCATTACTCAATTATGACAACGTTTTGAAAGCAATAAATTTGATGTCAGATGACCATGCTTTTGGTTTGTCTCGAAGACGTATTACGGTGAGTACGTCTGGAATTATTCCTGGCATTGATCGTCTCAAAGAAGATAATAAAGTGAGTCTTGCCATATCATTGCATGCGAGTAATAATGAATTACGTGATAGTATTGTGCCGATCAATCGTTCTTATCCAATACTTGATTTACTCTCTGCATGTAAGCGTTATACTGGCGGGAAAGAAGATGAGCCGATCACCATTGAATATGTAATGCTCAAAGATGTAAATGATAGTTTAGAAGATGCACATAATCTTGTTAAGTGCCTCCATGATATACCTTCAAAAGTTAATTTAATACCTTTCAACAAATTTCCAGAAACATATTTTTCTTGTTCAAATTTAGAAACGATAAATGCATTTAGAGATGTATTAATTAAATCCGGAATATTCACTATTACAAGAAAAACGCGCGGAGATGATATCGATGCAGCATGCGGTCAACTTGTTGGAAAATTTATTGCTAAATCAAAAAAACATCAAAAAAACACAGCGGAGCTAAATTAATGTTAAAAACAAAAAAAATTGTTTACATTATTATTTTGACATTATTTTTGTTAACTGGATGTAATCATAAAGATGGTTATGATGAAAATATTAAACCATCAGAAATAAGAGAATCTCAGACCACAAATGAACTTGCCTTAACTAATCTTAATCTTGGTATTGCATACCTCAAGGAAGGTGATTACAACAAAGCCTTGGAAAAACTAAAGAAATCATTAAGTGCAGACTCCGATTATGCGCCAACTTATAACGTATTTGGCTTGCTTTACCAACTGCTTGGAGACAATAATAAAGCCGAAGAAAATTTTAAACAAGCTTTAGCTATTAATAATGTTGATTCGTCAACACTTAATAATTATGGAAATTTTCTATGCCAACAGGGTCGCCTTGAAGAAGCAGAAAGATCATTCTTAAGAGCTGCTGAAAATCCATTATACGAAGCGCCTGAGGTTGCAATGACAAATGCAGGTCAATGCTTATATGCAAATAATCAAATAGAAAACTCAAAAAAATATTTTCGACAGGCACTACAGTTAAATCCACGGATTCCGCAAGCGCTACTCAAAATGAGCGAAATGAATTTTGGGGAAAAAAATTATCTATCGGCAAGGGCTTATCTGCAACGTTATCAAGAAAATATACCCCATAATGCAAAAACACTTTTACTGGGAATTCAAATAGAAAAGAAACTTGGTGATAAAGATGCAGTTTCTAGTTATGAATTATTGTTAAAAAATTCTTTTCCTGATTCAGATGAACTTGCCAGCCTAGAAAAAAATGATATCGCAGTTGCTTCAGCATCAGATGAAAAAAGAAATAACAGCGCTTCTAAAAAAACAATGGAAGTACTACCTAATGAGGAAAAAAAAGTGATCGATGAGGTTGCCCCTCGAGATAAAAATATAAAACTTACAAATGAGGCGGTTAATGCCTCTGATGTTAGTGTTGTAGAAGATCATAGTGAAAAGGCGCGGCCTAAATTAACAGATGAATATGCGGAAATGCTAGAAAAAAAATCGCGTATCTGCCAAAAAGAGATGAATTATAGTGCAAAAGATATATCACAAAAAAGGATAATGAATGATTTAAGTGAAAGTGCTAAAGATGAACAAACAATTATGGCATCAGTTTATAGATGGACAAATGCTTGGTCTGCACAAGATGTTGAAAATTATTTTTTTAGTTACGCCCAAGATTTTATAGCGCCAAAAGGATTAAAAAGAAAAAAATGGGAGAGAAAGCGAGACAAACGCATACGCACTCCAAAGTTTATCAAAATAACTCTATCCGATATAAAAATTGATATGCGAGGTAATGATTATGCGAAAGTCAGTTTTATACAAACCTATAAGTCGGATACATATAAAGATGTAACGAAGAAAGATTTATTAATGAATAAAAAAGAACTGAAGTTTCCAGTCGTAAACGGGATCGCCTATACCGACAGCTTTTGGCCGCATGAATGCGGTTCTATGCCAAAATCTATTAGGCACACTCCTATAATTTATTGGCAAATCGTTGAGGAACGAGTGGCAGAAAATAGTATGAATACACTAGAAGAAGAAAAAGTAACAGTATCTTCAACTAGTAAGCAATTTATTATTGATTCAATTAATCAATGGGTAAATGCATGGTCTGCGCAAGATGTTGATAGATATCTTGCAGCTTATGCAAATGAATTTATACCAAAAAAAGGATTAACTAAAAAAAGATGGGAAAAAATAAGAATTGAGCGTTTACTAGCTCCTGGTTTTATCAAAATTACCCTGTCCAACTTAAAAGTTAGTATGCGTGGTGAGAATTATACCAAAGTAAATTTTATGCAATCATATCAATCAGATTCATATAAAGATCGTATCAAAAAAGAATTACTACTGGAAAAGATCAGTGGTGAATGGTTGATAATTAAGGAAAAATAGAGATAAACTAAAATATATTTCAATACTAGGTAATTAATAGCATAATCGCCATCGAGAAAATAAATAGCAATTATAAATGGAAGCAGATACAACAACTAACAGTGAAACAAAAAATGACGGTAGTAAAACTGCTGGCGAGATTTTACGTAAAAAACGAGAAAGTATTGGATTATCAATAGATCATATTGCAAATCAATTAAACCTTGATTCAAAGCTAATTGAATTATTAGAAAAAAATGATTATGAAAAATTCAATATTGAGACTTATATAAAAGGTTATTTGCGCGCCTATGCTAAGGTTTTAGATCTCGATGGTGATATGATCATAAATCTATATAAAGAAAGTAACCCTGAAAAAACACCAGAAATACTGCCTAACGTAAAACCAAAAATTCAAAGAAATAGTGCCGATAGATCTGTTAAATTATTTTCTTATATTATTGGTCTCACTATTGCTCTGTCTATTTTAGTTTGGTATCAAAAGAATTTTTTAGTTCAGCCTTCCGAAGAAAATTTAAAGATTACTAATATAAAAATGCATGAAAATACAAATATAAATGGTGTCAATATCGACTATAAGATAATTAACCATGCAAATTCTTGGCAATGGCCAATTAATAAAGCTGATAAAAATTATGAAAGTAATAATAATGAATTAGAATTAGTGGAAAGTGAAAAAACTCAGGATAAAATTAAAAACATTTCGGATACTAATGAAGTTTCGACATATAATATACAACAAGGTAGTGATACGGTAGTGCTAAATTTAACTGGTGATTCTTGGATTGAAATATACGATAGAGAAGGTGGCCGTCTATTCCTCGATCTCGCTCGTGGTGGAAAAAATTATATTATTAATGGTAATTCGCCATTTGATATCTTGTTAGGCGCGGCAAAGGAAGTCTCTATAGAATTTAATGGTAGTTCAGTCGATATTGAACCGTACACAAAATTTGGAATAGCGCGTTTCACTTTACCTGAATAATAGAATTTAAATAGAAGTATCACTCTCGTTCTTTGGTAAACTGATTCAGAAATTAATTGGTGGTTTTTAATGACTAAACTACAGGCTGTTCGTGGTATGCATGATATTTTAATGCATGAAACTCCAAACTGGGAATTTTTAGAAAAATCGATCCGATCTATCCTAAATCAGTACTGCTACAAGGAAATACGCCTTCCAATTTTAGAAAAAACAGAGCTTTTTAAGCATGCAATTGGTGACAACACAGATATTGTTTCCAAGGAAATGTATAGCTTCGAGGATAAAAATAAATCTAGCTTAACTTTAAGGCCTGAAGGTACAGCAAGCTGTGTTCGTGCTGGAATTGAGCATGGTCTTTTCTACAATCAAATACAACGACTTTGGTATATGGGGCCAATGTTTCGTTATGAAAAACCTCAAAAAGGAAGGCAGCGTCAGTTTCATCAATTAGGTGTTGAAGCATTTGGCTTAAGCGGGCCTGATATCGATGCCGAACAAATTATGATGTGTGATCGCATGTGGAAACAATTAAAAATAAAAAACATCAATCTTCAAATAAATTCGCTTGGGACGCCTGAATCGCGTTTAAATTATAGAAATATTTTAGTAGATTATTTTTCATCAAATAGAAATGATCTTGATGAGGATAGCCTAGTAAGGCTTGAAAAAAACCCTTTGCGTATATTAGATAGCAAAAATCCTGATATGAAATCATTAATAAAAAATGCTCCTAATATTAATGAGTATCTTGATATTGAGTCTGCTGCTCACTTTGCTGAGCTAAGAGAATTACTTGACCATGCAAATATTAAATATAATATAAATTCAAAACTCGTTAGAGGCTTAGATTATTATGGAAAAACAGTTTATGAGTGGACTACTCGCGATTTAGGAGCGCAAAATACTGTTTGTGCCGGGGGGCGTTACGATGACTTAATTGAAAATCACGGTTCACCCCCAACACCAGCAATTGGCTTTGCTATAGGTATTGAACGATTACTAGAACTGATTGATCTTGAAAATCTAGTAGCTAAAGATATGCCTCATGTTTATCTATTAATTGCTGGTGATGAAGTCAGAAAATTTGGTCTTTTGTTGGCTGAAGAGGTTCGTAATCAACTGCCAAATGTAAAAATCTTAACAAATTGTGGAGGCGGAAGTCTTAAGAATCAATTTAAAAAAGCAGATAAATCAGGAGCTGAAATAGCACTAATACTCGGGGAAAATGAACTAGAAAGAAAACAGCTAACAGTAAAATATTTAAGAGATGAGAAACCACAAGTAACCATCAAATACTCTGAAATATCAAATTTTTTAAGTAAAGCGCTATCTATTTAAAAAAATTCAATACAAATAGTAATTCTTTTATCAAAGTAAGCAAAACCCGCGTTATAATGTGCGCCCTTTAACAAGCATAGCTATCAAAAAAATACTTTAGTGGAGATGGAAATTGGACGTATACAACACAGAAGAAGAACAAGTTGAAGCAATAAAAAAGTGGTGGAATGAAAATGGTAAATCAATTATTGCTGGTATTATTATTGGTGTTATAGCCATATTTGGCTGGCGCGGTTATGAAAACCATACTGCAACGCAGGCAAAAGCAGCCTCAATTCTATATGAACAATTACTAGTTGCGTCACGTAAAAACGACCCAAATAATATTCGTAGCATTGCTAATAATATTATTGCTGATTATGAATCAAGTACGTACGCAATATTTTCAAAATTGATGTTAGCGAAATTGGAAAGTGAATCTGGTGATCTTGAAAATGCTGAAGTGTATTTATATTCTATATTAGATAATGTTTCACGTGATGAATTCAAGCATATAACGAGATTACGCCTCCTAAGAGTGCTAATAGCAAATAATAAATTAGAATCTGCGGAAGAATTATTAACAAAAGTTAAGCCAAATCAATTTGCTGCGCACTACGAAGAATTACGAGGGGATATTTTTGCCAAACAAGGAAATGTTAAAGGAGCAGTAAAAGCATATCAAAAGGCAATAGCTAATAGCACTAGTAATGAAGATGCCCAAATAATACTACAAATGAAATTAGATGATTTAGGTAAAATTTAATTTTATTGTGAAACTCAGCATTTTAATTTTATGCTTAATCTTCACCATTTCTACTGGATGCGGTCTTAAACAAACCGTATCTGAACACTTTGGCGGGAAAGATAATACTGTGCCACCTTCTCCTTTAGTTAATTTCATCGAAACTGCAAAATTAAATAAAGTTTGGTCGCAAAATACAGGGAAGGGTACAGATGATTCTTTTACCAAAATAACACCAACTATTTTAAATGAACAAATATTTATTGCAGACCCAAAGGGGAATATTGCCGCACTCACTACAAAAACCGGTGATTTTATATGGCGCAATGACAGTCGTCTATCAATTACAGGCGGCCCGGGAGCTGGTAGTTCTTTAGTCCTAGTCGGCACAAGCGAAGGAGAAATACTAGCGCTTTCAAGAAACACAGGTAATGAAGCTTGGCGAACAAAAGTATCGAGTGAAGTACTGTCATCGCCAAGAGAAGCAGATGGTATAGTTATAGTAAGAACAATTGATGGAAAAATCTTTGCTTTAGATGCAATTGATGGAAAGCATCTTTGGATTTATGA
>JAAZZI010000159.1 GCA_014239225.1 Gammaproteobacteria bacterium | reverse complement strand
CAATTCGTTACGAATTAACGCATCGCCCATATCATGCATATCAACAAAGGCATTAACGTGAACATAATCATCAGCGCGTGCCCAACAATCGCGTAATTCTTTTAGTGAGTCAGGCCCAAAGCTAGAAAACAAAAAAACACCGTTCACTTTTAGTAAATTATTAACTCCGGCAAAAATAGTATCGAGATTATTGCACCACTGTAGTGTCAAGCTACTCACGACAAGATCAAAATAATTTTCTCTAAAAGGAAGCTTATTTGCATCAGCGCAAATGAAATGATCTTTCGAAAAAAACATGGGGCCTTTCTCACGTGATATGCTTAACATGCCTTCGGAAACATCTATTTGATAGATATGCGCGTCTTTATATTTTTTATGTAATATTTTTGATCCGTAACCAGTGCCGGATCCTAGATCTAATATTGAAATTGGATTAATTTTAATTTCATCTAATGATTCGATTAACCGATCTGTTATTGTGCGCTGTAATATTGAATATTCATCATAATGCGCTGACGCTTTTTCGAAAGCGCTGCGAATACTATTTAGATTTTTATTATATTGGGTGTTATTAGATTCTTTCATTTAAAAATTTATTAATTACTTTATATGTCTCGTCTGGCTTGCTTATAAAAGGAGCATGCCCGCAGTCTTTTATAATCGAGCTATGTGTGTATGGATTTAACTGTCTTATTTGATTTTGTATATTTGATTTAATAAGAATATCATTTTGCCCGAGAATAATTTGCACGGGGATTTCTAAGGCCGCAAACTGATCTCTTTGATCGATTTTCTCTAACTCGCTTAGCCAGGAAGAGAGGATCTGGCTTTGTTTTTCTGTCGCCAAATATTGGCGAATGGTTTTATTAGTAACTGATGAAGACATATCTCCATAAGCCACCAATCCAGCAAAATGCTTAAGCCCCTCTGCCGCATCGCTAGAAAATCTTTTCTTTAATTCGATCAGACTATTTTTGTTGATTCCGTTTGGCCACCCCTCTTTATTTATAAAACAAGGGCTACTCGCAATAAATATTATAGCTCTTACCTTTGCTGTTAATGCCATTAATCTTAACGCTATCAAACCTCCAATTGACCAGGCTATTACAATGCTATTTTTTTTTATTTTTTTACTCAGCGCTTTGGCGGCAGCCTCAAACCCCTGATCATTTGAATGCCCATAAATATCATAAAGACAAGGCGTATAAATATTTTCAAAATTGTTTAATTTAAGAATAAAGCTCTTCCAGACATTATTTGAGACCCCCCACCCATGCAACAAAACATAATTCAATTTTTTATTGGCCTTCATTTAAAATGTTGCTTGCGGTCTTAACTAACAATGAAATGTCTTTTTTTGTATGTGCGGCCGTTATACTTATCCGTAATCTTGATGTATTTTTTGGTACGGTTGGCGGTCTAATAGCAGGCACTAAAATATTGTTTTTATAAAGAGCTTTGCTTATGCGTAATGTTTCGTTTGCACCTCCAATAATTAAGGGTTGAATATGATAGCTTGATTTACTCACATATAACCCCGCAGCTCTTGCTGATTTTTTGTATTCGATGACCAATTCTTTTATGTGTTTGCGTAAGTCGCCGCCTTCGTTTACAAGATCGATTGCATGTGTAACGACGGCCGCAACTGACGGCAATAACGCAGTTGTATAAATATACGTTCGCGCTTTTTGTATAAATGCTTCGATAATTGTCTCGCTCCCGGTTATAAATGCCCCGGTTGCGCCAAAAGACTTTCCAAATGTTCCAATTAATAAATCGATTTCTTTTAATATTTTATTAATTTTATTAATTTTATTATTATTAATTAAATCACATTCTAAGAAAGTAACTTTTT
>JAAZZI010000158.1 GCA_014239225.1 Gammaproteobacteria bacterium | reverse complement strand
CATAATGTAACTAAAAAAATACCTATATCGGCAGTATTTAGAAATAATATTTAATCATAGTTATTCGAACTGACAATATGGCTTGGATAAGTTGTCCTGAGTATATCGGAACATTTAATTCCAAACCAATCACAGACCGATCCGTTCTGGTACTTCCAAATCGACCACCAGTTGAATCATAACCATGCGACGCAACTATATCAACTGTAGGCAGATGACCCGCTGATTGCTTCTTAATTTCCTTTCTGGCAGTTTCTAGAGCATAATTTGCGGCACTTATATCAAGATTTTGTTCTATTGCTAATTGTGTCCAGCTATCAATCTCCTCCGGACTTGGTTTTACTAACATTATGCTTTCACCAAGGCCGTCAAACTTATCAATGTATTCACCTGTTAATTCACGTACTTCTTCTTTCGCATTATCGACTGTATTTATTGCCTGAATTTCTTGCGCTATCGCAAGATCATAGCCTGCTTGCGCTTCTTGAACATCGGTGATCGCACTTAAACCGACTTCAAAACGTTGATTAGCTTGTTCTAATTGCCTGCTTAATGATTTCACTTCAATCTTTGCGAATTCTAGATTATCTAAACTTGTTAAAACATTAAAATAATTATCACAAACATTAACAATTAAGTCCTGTTGTGCTTTAGCTAGTTTTACCTCTGATTCTTTTATTTGACTATCAGCTTGCTCAAGAGCAATAAAACTATCACGTCGAAATAGGGGTTGAGTGATACTCAAGCTATAACCATGACTATTAAAATCGATTTCACCATCGGAACCAATTGATGAGCCAGATGTAGTGATATCTTGCGCATTTCTTTTGGTGTTACCACTGAGATTGATAGAAGGTAATAATTTTGACAGAGCCTGCGGTTTTGATTCAATTACGGCGCGATGTATTGAAATTTCTTGTTGATATGCGGGATCATTTCTCTCAGCTAATGAATAAATGCTCACTAAATCAGCTGAGAAACAATTCGTAGTAATTAGAATTGTCAGAGTACAAATTAATATCTTTTTAATTAGTAAAGTTATTACCATAAGTTCATTAGTAGTAATTATTTAATGCGAAATATTTTATTAATATTGCGCCATATCGGTATCGATAGTTTTAGCCCACGAATCAATTCCACCATCTAAGTTTAGGACCTTATTAAAGCCATTATTTTCAAGATAATTGCAAACTTGAAAACTGCGCATACCATGATGACAAATTGCGATAATTTCATTATTAGCATTTAGTTCATTGATTAATTTTTCAGGCTCTGACATGCTGATATTTACTGAGCCTTCAATTTTACATATCGAAAATTCCCATGGTTCGCGCACATCAAGTAATATTGGTTTTTCGCCAGCATCAAGCCTTTTTTTCAGTTCTTCAGGGAGTATTGTTTGCATTATTTAAATTAGAAGCTTAGTAACCTAGAATATTAGTTTTCAAAATCCATATTAATTTTAGTTGTAGTTAGCAGTTGCATTATATAGCATGTCATAAAGCTAGGGGCGCCTAATTTTGGCTGAGATTTACCCTTGACCTGAACTGGTTAGTACCAGCGTAGGGAAGCAAGCCTCAAAATATTTTGCGCTCTTTTTTATCATTTTTTATTAATGCAAGAGGTTAATATGAGTGCAATTTCAGATTCCATTTTAAGCCATACAGCAATAGTCGATGAAGAAATAACAAAGCCTATTTCTAATTCAAAGAAAACTTATGTCACAGGTTCACGATCAGATATATCGGTTCCTATGCGAGAGATTGCTTGCTCCCCAACACAAACCAAAAAAGGACTAGAAGAAAATAGTTCAATTACGGTATATGACACTTCAGGACCATATACAGATCCAAATGCA
>JAAZZI010000157.1 GCA_014239225.1 Gammaproteobacteria bacterium | reverse complement strand
TCCTTTGGTGCTTCTTCCTTTGGTGCTTCTTCCTTTGGTGCTTCTTCCTTTGGTGCTTCTTCCTTTGGTGTAAGGCCTGGAATTTTAATTCCAAGCTTATCTAAAAGTTTTTCTTTTGTGGTTTCCTTAAAGATAGCCTCAATCATAGAACCGATATCCGGCATACAGAGCTTATTGATAACCTTACCCCTACATTTTATTAAAATATCATAGCCACCAATATTATATTTCTCCTCGCCCTTAGTTGCCGTAGAGTTATCAACCACAACATTCATATTATACTTCCACGTCTCATCATTGAGATTTATTAACATTCCTTTTCCGTTAACTTTAAAACCGGCCGCACTCAATAAGAGGTCATTGTTATCAACAATTCCGTTTTTAATATTGAGGGTAGCGGTCAATGATTTAAATTGTGTGTCTCCGGTTGTTTCTATATCACCAAAACGTTTTGACTCGTACATCATCTCTATCTGTCGTAGCGTATTAGCAATATCAACGCCCTTTAAAATCCCATCCTTAAATATAATATCTCCATTGCCTGAGAGTGAGCTTTTTAATTTATTGATATCTGTCCCCGCACTACTCAATGATAGATTAATATTGGCTTCGCCCAAGAGGTCAGCCGTACCCATCACATCTTTTAACAGAGGTTCTGTTTGTACAGCTGCTAATTTTGACTGCATCGTTAAATTTGGTATTTTATCTTTTGCATTAAGTACAATATTGCCCGAATAGGTCCCCCGATAGAGCTTTGCTGACACGGGATTTAGTTCAATCAGTCCGTCAGCCGCATTAATACTAAGCGCTATATCTGAAAGTTTAGCGTTAGAAAATACCAACTCTCCTATTGCTAAGTCGCCTTTGATATTTAACGTCTGTAATGCTTTAGTGGATACATTCGTTACAGTGGCAACAGCAGCTGTCTCCGGGGTGATTGGTTTTGATTGCTTTAGCGATTTTTTTTGTTTTGATTTTTCCTGCACGGGTAAATAGCGATCAACATTTAGCTTATCGATACCCATTCCAAATTCTACTGCCAGGGGCGTAAAACTTTTTATATTAATATCACCCTGTAATTTTGTTTCATCTAATTCTGCATTCATCTTTTTAAGGGAAAGTTTATTTTTTTCTCCTGCAAAATTACTTTTTACTGCAACATGTTTTAGCGCATTTTTATCGGAAATATTTGGAGCTTCCTTGTTTAAGGTTTGTAATAACTCCTTTAAATTAAAAGGTGCGACTGCAATTTGTCCTGTATAGGTTGGGTTTGTTTTAAATTTAGAGGCTTTTACTTTACCCTTGACATCAAGTCCCAAGCCACTAACTTGTAATGAGTCTAAATTTAATATTTCTTTCTCAAGATTTATTTCTGAATCCGCACGTATTTTTAGTTCAACAGGTGAATTTGGAATATTCTTTCCGGAAAAAACAGCACTAAGCGATAACGGCTTCAGCTCAATGCTACTGGTATTGCCACTAATATCAGTATTAATATTGATGGATTTCAGAACTTCCGCAATATCGGTCTGGCCAAGCGCGATTAATAATGGTTTGGGGTTTTTACTCGTAATTGAAATACTGCCTTTCATGCTGCCATTATTTTTCTGAATATTTTTACCTTTTAAATTACCGCCAATACTTATCCCTAATGTATCAAAACTTAATGAGGGTAGATCAATCTTGCCCGATGAAAGATCAGCATCGAAACTTGTTTTTATATTAAAACTTTTACTTTTAACTTTACCCAAGTTTTTTGATATTTTTAAAAACTCATTTTTAATTTCAACATTTAATTCTTCACCATTTTCTTCTTGTAATTTTCTCAAATCTTCCAAATCAGATTCTGTCATTTGATTTTCCATAAGTCTTTGCCTATTTTTGTCTAC
>JAAZZI010000156.1 GCA_014239225.1 Gammaproteobacteria bacterium | reverse complement strand
ATTTTGGAATAGGGCCCTCTAAAAGACCCTTACTGGAGATTAGAGAGAGATTTGCCATACCTGTTATCTTTTGGGTGTTTCCTTCCCTGTTGATCACGTTCAAGATCGCCCCCATTCTCCCACCATAGCGGGCAGGAAACCCCCGGCATGAAAGTCAGCTTCTTTAATAGCATCTGTGTTAAAAGTAGAAAAGATTCCGCCAAGGTGGTAGGGGTTGTAAATAGAAATACCATCCAACATGATCAGGTTCTGGTCCGGCGTACTTCCCCGAACATAAAGAGCACTGGAAAAATCACTGGTGGTCTGCACTCCCGGCAGCATCTGCAGGGTGCGAAATATATCGGGCTCAACAAAAGCCGGGGCGGAATTAATCTCCCTGAGATCAAGCGAGATTTGGCTACTCTCCATTGACCTTTCAAATTTCTGTCTTTCAGCAGTAACCAAAACCTCTTCAGTTTGAATAGCTTCTTCTTTTAAACGAATATCCAACCGAATAGGCATACCTTCAAAAAGCATTATTTCTTCATTATAGATTCCATAGCCTATCATGGAAGCATTTATCTCATAGGGCCCCAGTGGAACTTTAGTTATAACAAAATATCCATCCTGATTTGTTGCTGCACCCAGAGATGTATTCGCCAAAAAGACATTGGCATAAGAAATAGGTTCGCCAGTAGCATCATCTCGAACAAAACCATTTATGCTAGAAGTAGTCTGTGCCTCTAAACAATAAACCAAAACCAGTAAACTATATTTAAAGAATTTCATTTTAATTATATAATTATAATATTTATTTTATTAGTATCTAATCCTTAAACGAACAAACTAAACTCTGGTTAGTATAAAAACGAATTTTTTTATTGTAGTTGTTTAATATGGAAGATTAGTCATTACTTTCTTCAAGATCTAAGATGTCTCCTGGTTGGCATTCCAATACATCACAAAGAGCTATTAATGTACTAAACCTGATTGCCTTAGCTTTGCCTCTTTTTAGAATAGATAAATTAGCCATTGTTATACCAACTTGCTCAGATAGTTCCGTAAGACTAATTTTTCTCTGCACGAGCAGTAAATCTAAATTCACTTTAATTGAAGTACTCATCAGATTGTTAACTCCTGCTCTCTACTGATTTGAGCCGCTTCGTTTAATAGTCCAGATAAAACCATTAATAGCAAACCAATTACTAAGCCTAATACATTCAGCTCAAACGCTTGATAAAATTGAATAGCTTCTGTATTAAAAACTATCTCCTTAATGAAAGCACCCCAACCATAATATTGAATAAGTGGTGTAATAATATTCCAGACAATGGTCACAATTCCGATGCGCTTTATTCGAGAAGCATTTTCTGTTGAAAAAGTTAATCCACTTTGCAAAGATATGACCATTGCTCTAATTTGAATTACAACAAATAGTGCCACCATTGCGCTGATGAATTGAGTAGCAGCAAATAAATACCATGCATACAAGCTTGATGTGTCAAAGGTAATTATCGATTTACCGCTAATCTCTGGATGCCTTAGCCCTGAGACATCAACATTCTGTAACTGATTAAAATCGAAGCTATACCCTGCATAGGCAGGGACATCGAATCCCCAAGTGTCTACTTGTTGTTGTGATATAGCCATAACAACAAGTACTGGCAACCACAAAATAACGATTGCATAAAAGATGGCTAGAAAAAAATCGAGAGTGCGTTTAACAATGTTTGTTAAGCTCCACTTGACAGTATTATTAATAAGCGGCTTATCTCCTTGCAAGTTATATTTCTTTTTTATATACAGGGATATTTTAACTACGATAAAAATATAAACAACTAAAGCTGTTCCTAAGATGAAAATTGAGTACATTGTTTTCTCCAAGCAATTATTGATAAATATTCATTAACCTGCTGGGAAGT
>JAAZZI010000155.1 GCA_014239225.1 Gammaproteobacteria bacterium | reverse complement strand
AGATTACTGTGCTAACCATGTCATTGGAAGCCTAATACCAGGCTGTATTAAACCTAATTTACTTAAAGCCCATTTTACTGGGATTGGGTTTGATTCAATAAATAATTTTTTATGAAGACCCTCAAGGGTTTCATTTATTTTATTTGCTTCATCGACTTTACCTCGTGATGCAAATATACACATTTCATGCATTTTTTTTGGAGCAATATTTGCTGTCACGGAAATTACTCCATCACCGCCTGCTAGAATAAAATCCTTTGTTGTTTCATCATCCCCACTAAGTAAAAGGAAGTCATCGTGTGTGCTCTCACGTATCTCTTTTACGCGACTTAAGTCTGCGGTTGCCTCTTTCACCCCTATAATATTATCGATCGATGCTAATTGAATGATTGTCTCTGGCAACATATCACAGGCAGTTCTTCCTGGCACATTGTAAAGAATCTGTGGGATGTTAACGGTTTCTGCAATTACCTTATAATGTTGAAATAAACCTGCCTGAGTTGGTTTATTATAATAAGGTGTGACCAATAAACAGGCATCTGCGCCAACTTCCTTTGCGCATTTCGTTAATGAAATAGCTTCAATTGTAGAATTAGCGCCTGTTCCAGCAATTACCGGGATTCTTCCCTTCGTGATTTTCACTGTTTTTTTAATAACCTCACAGTGCTCATCCTCGGTTAGGGTTGCAGATTCCCCTGTTGTGCCAACAGCGACAATAGCTGTTGTGCCTTGCTCGATATGAAACTCAATTAACTGCTCTAAGGCTTTAAAATCAAGCGCAGTATCGGGGGCTACTCCAGCCTGCATTGGTGTAACAATAGCAACAATACTTCCAGTAAACATTGTAAATAATTATTATATCTAATTAAAAAAAGCGTGTATGGTACCCAATGTTGTGATGTTATGACAAGAATGAAATTTTAAAAGTCAGAAAACACAAACAACTTAGGTGTTTTATATCAAAATCTCATCACAATCAAGAAAATAACTTAAATCAAAATCAAAAAAAAATGGAAAATTATCTTGTCGTAAACATTCTTGCAGAAAATACCAACGAAAATATCCGAAAATTTTCTAAACTAGCAAAATCCAGTCAATGTAACATCATTGATTGTCATTTTAAGGTTGTGGGGCAATATTTATCTGCGATATTCTTATTTTCAGGCTCTTGGAATGCCATTGCAAAAATAGAAAATATACTGGCCAAATTAGAAAACGATCACAATATAATCATTCAAAAGAAAAGAGCTGAAATTGAAAAATTGCAAGCTAACTATATGCCATACGTAATTGATATTGTTGGGCCTGGCCAAGCGAACATAATGTATGACATTACTGATTTTATAATAAATAGTAATTTACTCATTAAAAAAATATCTACCAGTACATATGAAGCATCACAAACTGGTATAAAAATGTTTGCGTTACATATGATTGTACATATACCTTCAAACTCATCTATTGCTACTATACGCGGTGAGTTTACGGAATTTTGTGACCAATTCAATCTTGATACAATAATGGAGCCGTTAAAATAAATTTTTAGAAAAATGTAATCATGAGTATAAATAAAATTAAAATTGGCAAAAAAATACCGGAATTTAGTATACCTTCAACTGGCAATTAAAGTAGTAAAACTCGCTGAACTAAAAGGTAAAAATGTTATTATCTATTTTTATCCTAAGGATGCTACGCCGGGTTGTACATTAGAAGGACAAAATTTTCGTGATAATATTCGTAAATTTTCTTCGCGTAATACAAAAATATTAGGTGTATCCAGAGACAAAATAACTTTACATGAAAAATTTAAAAAAGATCAAAACTTTCCTTTTGATTTACTTTCTGATGAAGATGAAATACTTTGTAAAATCTTTGATGTAATAAAAGTAAAAAATATGTACGGTAGAAAAGTAATGGGCATTGAAA
>JAAZZI010000154.1 GCA_014239225.1 Gammaproteobacteria bacterium | reverse complement strand
AACGTTTTTTACCCTATTTTTATAATGAAATAACAAATAATTTCATAAATAATGATACATTAATGATAATATCACATAAAAATGTCTTAAAAACATTAATTAAAGAAAAAAAAAAAAAAAATGATGAAGAATATAAAATGTTCTTATAAAAAAAATTTGAAAAAACTTAATAAATTTGTCCGTATTATTTTCAATATGACCTATCATAATTGAAGAGTATAATCTAAGAAGTAGCGATTGAATAATGGAGCAGATATGAAAGCAAAAATTTTTCATAACCCGCGATGTTCTAAATCAAGACAAACTCTCGCCTTGCTTTTAGATAATAATATCGAGATTGAAGTAATAAACTATCTAAAAACACCTCCCAATCATAAAACATTACAAAATATTCTAAAAATGCTTGGCATGGACCCAATAGACTTGATACGTAAGGGAGAAGCGCTATACAAAGAACTTGATATCGATAATCACACCGATAACGCACAGACACTAATAAATATTATGGTAAAAAACCCTATACTGATAGAACGTCCCATTGTCGTAGCTAATAATAAAGCGGTGATTGGTCGACCTCCAGAATTAGTGCTAGATATAATCTAAAATGACCAAAATTCTCATTCTTTACTATAGCCGTGGGGGCAGTGTTGCTGAAATGGCGCAATACATTTCCAGAGGAGTCGAATCTGTCGAGAACTGTGAAGCCAATTTACGAACAGTACCCTCAATTTCAGCGACGCCGGAAAGTACTCAATCAGATATTCCTGATAGTGGCCCGCCTTTTGCAACACATAGTGATTTGATTAAATGTGACGGTCTTGCATTAGGAAGCCCAACTAGATTTGGAAATATGGCTGCCCCAATAAAATATTTTATTGATTCAACATCTGATATTTGGATTTCGGGCGGTCTTGTCGGAAAACCGGCAACGGTATTTAGTTCAACCGGAAGTTTGCATGGCGGCCAGGAAACGACTTTGCTGTCGATGATGTTGCCGTTAATTCATCATGGAATGCTGTTAGTTGGTATTCCTTATACCGAGTCAGGCTTATTTGCAAAAGAAGGTGGGGGTACTCCATATGGAGCAACTCATGTAGCTGGAGATAAAAATGAATTCCCTGTTAGTAAAAACGAAAAGGAATTGTGTTTCGCTACAGGAAAACGATTAGCTAAAATCGCAAAAAAACTAAAAATTAACTAATTAATTTTTTAATAAAAGGTATTGTTACTTTTCGTTTTGCAGCCAGTGATGAACGATCGATTTCATCAAGAATTTCTATTAATGAATTTAAATCTCTATTAGAACGACGTATTAGAAATTCAGCTACATCATTGCTTAATTGAAATGAACGCTCCGCTGCTTTTTTCCTTAGTATTTCTATTTTTAACTCATCATTTGGTGATTTAATTTTATATACCTGCCCCCAAACCAATCTAGATTTGAGATCATTCAGTTCAATATTTATATTTTTTGGAGAAATAGCAGAACTTATTATTATTGAATTATGGTTATCTCGTATTTCGTTAAAAAGCAAAGTTAAACGTTGTTGCCATTCTATGCTGTCAGAAATATATTCAAGATCATCTACACAAACTAGATCTAATTCTCCTAAACCATCTAGCATTTCAGGACTAAAATCCTTGTATTGCTTAAGCGGAATATATGTAACATGGTAATTAATTTCATTTGCTTTTTTGCATGCCGCCTGTAATAGATGAGTTTTCCCCGTTCCCGTTGGTCCCCAAATATAAAGAGAGTCGCTCTTTTCTTTTTCAATAATTGTATTTAAAGAATATATTAATGCCTGATTCTCGCCTTCAACAAATGAGGCGAAATCTCTTTTTTTAAAACTACCAAATTCAAAGGGTATTTGAGAGAAAGATGTGGGCTCTATCTTCATAACACATAGAGACTACTATTTAAATATTGCTGA
>JAAZZI010000153.1 GCA_014239225.1 Gammaproteobacteria bacterium | reverse complement strand
AGAGCTTAATATTCTTTTCAGTATTAATTTTAATAACTTTTCCTTTATCTCCAAGTGCAGCAGCTACATCTTTTAAAATAGGATGCAATGATGAGGACAACTCATCAAACTCGCTAAAGAAAACGAGTAATAATGGCTTCTTCTCATCTAATAATTCACCAAACTTGGACATTTATATATGTTTTAAAAAGCGAAAGTATAAATTTTTTCTATTTAAATCCAAAAATTATGATTGCTATTATCCTGATTAATAATAGGTTCTTTATTTATATTGTCAAAAAAAAGTAAATTTTATAACGTAATCTTTAAGTTAATTTAACATTGAAAATCAATTCATTTATCATATTTGTTAAAAATATAATTACAAAAATGAAAAGATATTTATTACTACTTGTTTTAATCTTTATAACTACATCAACAACTTACTCTCAGAAGATAGGTTATGAATTTCGTACAAATGGAAAAGCATACATCTCAACATCATATGCTGGTTTTGAAATAAGACATAGAACTGATAAAGAGGAAAATAGATTTACTTATAGACATAAAATTCCAGTCTTTGAAAAGCTTACATTAAGTTTACCATTACATTATAAAGTTGAAAAAGATCAAGCAACTCTAGAACCTAGGTTAATGTATAAGTTAGAAAAAGTGAGCTTGTGGGCGCAAAAAGAATTTAATCATGAAGAAAATATGAATGCTGCATTTGGTATAGATATTCCTGTTAAAGATTTCACATATAGAATTGGATGGGACTCATCAAATACAGTTAGAGTTAGATTAGCTAAAAAGTTTTAATTATGGAAAGTATATATTTTTTAATTCTTATTGCACTAGTTGGATTAGCATTTGCAGATCTAATAGTAGGAGTAAGTAATGATGCAGTAAATTTTTTAAATTCTGCAATTGGATCTAAAGTTTTATCATTCAAGACTATAATGATTGTTGCCAGTATTGGGATATTTATTGGATGTGTGTTTTCAAGTGGTATGATGGAAGTCGCAAGGAAAGGAATCTTCAACCCTGGAGAATTTATGTTTAGCGAGATTATGATAATATTTATGGCAGTAATGATTACTGATATTTTATTATTAGATTTCTTTAATACTATAGGAATGCCAACCTCAACAACTGTATCTATAGTTTTTGAATTACTTGGAGCTTCTGTAGCTATGGCATTAATAAAAATTGGTGTGGATAACGGTTCTTTTTCTGATTTAGCTATATATATTAATACCTCAAAGGCTACACAAATCATTTTAGGAATACTATTATCTGTATTTGTTGCATTTACCATTGGCGCAATTGTACAATGGATTTCAAGACTATTATTATCATATGATTTTAAAACAAAAGCTACATGGATTGGAGCAGTTTTTGGAGGTGTTGCTTTAACAGCTATTTCATACTTTATATTGATGAAAGGGATTAAGGGTACTTCATATGCAGGAGAAAGTTTTAACTTAATTGGAGGAATTACAATAAAAGATTTTCTAGAATCGAATGTAATTTCTATCATAGCTTATAGCTCAGTTATATGGTCATTTATTTCATACATCTTAATACATTTTTTTAATGTTGATATATATAAAGTTATTATTGGTGTAGGAACATTTGCCCTAGCTCTTGCTTTTGCAGGAAATGATTTAGTAAATTTTATTGGAGTTCCAATTGCAGCTTGGCAATCATATGAAGCGTGGGTAGCGTCAGGAGTACCAGCTGATGAATTTAGTATGCAAGTTCTAGCTACAAAAGTTGCAACCCCAAACTTTTTGCTAGTAATAGCTGGTGCGGTTATGGTTCTAACCCTATGGTTCTCTAAAAAAGCTCAAAGAGTTGTTAAGACTGAACTTGACTTATCAAATCAAGGTGAAGTTTCAGAAAGATTTAATGCAAATTTTTTATCTAGATTCATAGTAAGAGTTGCATCCAACTTATCTAACTTATTCAACAGAAGCTCTAATTA
>JAAZZI010000152.1 GCA_014239225.1 Gammaproteobacteria bacterium | reverse complement strand
TTGTATTAACTTTTTCCTCTAATGGAATTAGTGGAGAAATGAATTCTCTTGAACCATAATTGTAGGGTGGGCTTTTTTAAACTTTTTTATTACTTCATTCATCTTCATTAAAAATAAATTGAAAAAAATTCATTGAAATAAAATATGACTTACATCGTTAATGACAACTGTATCAAATGTAAATTAATGGATTGCATGGAAGTATGCCCGGTAGACTGTTTTTACGAAGGTGAAAATATGCTCGCGATTAAACCTAATGAATGTATAGATTGTGGGGTTTGTGAACCGGAGTGTCCCGTAGATGCAATCAAGGCCGATACCGAAGAGGGAGCGAGTGATTGGGTTGAGCATAATACAAAATTCAGCGATCTATGGCCAAATATTACTAAAAAGAGAGCAAAGGATGTGCCTCAAGACCAAGAAAAATGGCGCGGGGTCAAAGATAAGTTAAAATACTTTAGTGAAAAACCAGGAAAAGGAGATTAAGAATTAAATAATTGATTATTCTTTTTCAGATTTTTTGAAAAATAATGCAGAAATATCTCCGCTGACTTGTCTGATGAAAACTGCCATCACAATCCAAACTAGAAAATATTCTCCGTGAGCTATAGTGTACGTTTGGTCTGCGAGAAAATTAGCAATAAAAATTAAACAGTAAATCGCTACAAGTGACAAAATTAGATAAGCAAAAAAATTAATTATGACACGGGATATACATTCTAATAGCTTCATGATTTCAATTTTAAGTTACTGGTCGCACCTCACGCACTTCAGGAATATAATGTTTGAGCATATTTTCAATGCCCGCTTTTAAGGTTGCTGTTGAACTTGGACAGCCAGAACATGATCCCTTCATCTGAAGATAGACAATGCCGTTATCAAAACTTTGAAAAGTAATATCTCCACCATCCTTTGCAACAGCAGGCCTTACTTTAGTATCTATTATCTTTTTTATTTTAATTACTGCTTCGTTATCCTCGGTATTACTTGTACCGGTTTTATCATCTTTGCCTTGAAGCATGATAGCAGTCCCTGATTTATAGCACTCTATAATAGTTTCAGAAATTGAAGACTTAAGCATTTGCCATTCATGATTATCTCCTTTTGTTATTGAAATAAAATCTGAACCAAAAAAAACTCCCTCAACCCCATCAATTTTGAATAAATTTAAAGCGAATGGAGAATGCTTCGCTTCCTCCACATTGCGAAAATCGGCCGTTTCCTTTTCCATGACAATTTTGCCTGGCAAAAATTTCAAACTGGAAGGATTTGGAGTAGATTCTGTTTGTATATCCATGCTAATTCAGTATCCTTTACTATGGTTGTTTTGATATATTATACATTCTTTCTTAAAAAAAAAACAATTTAAAACGAGTAATTAATTATTGATTATAGTCACTTTAGATAAGAAACCCCTTTATTCCGAGTTTTAATCAGTTGGTCTTCATAGAAATTTTTTGGTACAATTAACAAACCCAGAACCAAGATCGCTATCGCTTCCTTAATAAATTATTTCTCTAATTATTTTATCTTTATAATTTGAAGCTACATCAAAACCTTTTTGAATGTTTAATAATTTTAAAAATCTATAACATGAATATAATTCCTTACTGTGAGCAAAAAAAAACAATACAATGATAATGTTTTTCGGATCCATAATTTAGTTCAATTATAGAGATACAATCACTGAGTTATTTGAAGTTTCTTTTCGTGTTTGCTCAATCTTTATTTTTTTTTGAAGACTATTATTTTTATCATATAATAGTTCAAAGCTAATTTTTTTATTAGCTTGAATTTTTATTGTTTTTGCGTTTCTAACTTCAAAATTATCTGCAACAGCACTAATGGGTCTTTTATTTACATCTAAATTTTTTATTAAAATTTTAGATTTATCACTAACAATTGTACCTTTCCATCTTCTAGGTCTAAAAGGACTTATAGGAGTAACCGCTAGTTTTTTTGAATCTA
>JAAZZI010000151.1 GCA_014239225.1 Gammaproteobacteria bacterium | reverse complement strand
AAAATTATCTGATACATCTAGCATAAATTTTAACCTTGGAAAAAGTTACACAAGACAAAATAATGACAAACCTAAAGAAAATGACTTGCGTTCTTTATTTGTTAATTACAATAAGCAATTAAATAAAAACTTTGTATCTACCTACTACTCTTTAAACGAATACAACTATATCCATGAGGCAGATTTTGTAGTCCATTCTTTGACGCTAGAAGATCGTTACAATTTTAAGCCTAATCAAAACATATTGATTTCAGGAAATGTTGGTCTTACCGAATATAGAACAAATGAAACTTTTGGAACTGTAGATGCTAAAAATAATCAGAGTAGCGGATTGGGTTTGGGTTATGAATATTTTTTTAGTGGATTGCATCATGTAAAACTCAAACTAGGATTTAATGATTACAATGCAAGAGTTGACACTTATGGATATGAAAATAGCTTTAAAACTATTACTTATACTAATAATTTTAAATCCATAAATGTGAGCTTATCAAGATCTATTAATAACAATATCTATGATAAGGCAGACTCATTTATAAAGGCAGGAGTTATTCGAGATGATGAAATTACTACGGACGCACTATCTATTTATGGTAATTTTGATGGTATGATTAAGTCTAATCGTCTTAATTTTTTAAAAAATATATATTATTCTTATTCTCATTCTGAAATTCAATCTGAATCAAATATTTTGAATTATGATTATAATAAAGATATAAATAAATTTGGATTAACCAAAAGGATTATGTTTTGAAGAAAATAATATGTTTTTTTATCCTGTCATTGAATATTGTAACTACAGCAATAGCTCAAGTACCCGTTATTGGAAGTATAGGTTTTGCTATAGGTAAAATTACCAATCAAAAAAATGAAGTCCTCAAAGCTGGTGATAATGTATACTTTGGCGATATTATCAAGGCAGATAGCCAATCAAAATCTCAAGTGCTTTTGTTGGATGAAACAGTCATAACCCTGGGCGAGCAAACTACTATTATAATGGACGAATTTATTTATGATCCGAATAAGCAAAATGGAAAAATCATATCTACTGTTTTAAAGGGTAGTGTCAAAGTCTTAAGTGGTAAAATCAGCAGAGGGAACCCTGAGGATTTGGTCATCAAAACGCCGGCTGGAAGTATCGGAACAAGAGGAACAGAATTTCAAACTATAGTTGATGAGAATGAGGGTACGAGTCAAGTTCTTCTAATAGGTCCTGGTGAAAATAATAGTCTAGGTCTTCGACCTGGTGCTGTTGAGGTGTCTAATGAATTGGGTAGTGTGGTGTTAGATACACCTTTTTCATTTACTCAGTTTTCAACTACAACAATACCTTCACCACCTATAGCTATTACTAATGAGCAGCTTGAGCAGTTTCAAAATTTTTTAGATATAAGAGCAACTGTCATAGAAACAGAAACGGTTGAAGAGGCAATTAAAAGTATCTTATTTTCAAATGATCAAATTACAGGCAATGATCTTATTGGTGACATTGTGATTGCCGCACTAGATTTGAGTGATGGAGGACTTACCTTTGATCAAATTGCGAAAGTGTTAGGAACAACTACAGAGCAATTATTAGGAGACACATACCAAGAAATGCAAAATGAAACTCCCGAAAACCAAATTGCTATGGCTAATGCTGAAGGAGGAGATGGTTTGGCTTATATTTTAAAATATGGTGGAACAAATTTAGGTATGACTACGTACGGAGATTTTCAAGGTATAGCTTCTGGTACCTACACCTATACTGCAAATAATATTAATATGGCTGCCACTGAAGGAACTGGATCTGGAACATTCAGTGGAGTGACTACTGTTAATTTTGCTACTAAAAATATTGCTAATACATTTAATGGAACTTTACAATTGGCTGGGAATAGTGATGTAGATTTTCAATATAGTTTTAATCATGACTATTCGGGTGGATCAGCAAGTTCAGCTTTAGAGGGAAATAATGCTAACTTTGGTAT
>JAAZZI010000150.1 GCA_014239225.1 Gammaproteobacteria bacterium | reverse complement strand
CATTATTACCAAAAGGTAAAGGTCTAAAGGTAATTCAAATTCCCCCTGCTAAACTTAAAACAAGAGAAGAATATGTTGTTGCAATGACTGCAATGGGTGAAATGGATAACCTAATCATTCATACGGACAAAAGACGCACAATAATGAAAGCTGATGAACAAGAGTATTATATCGGTGAGAGAGGGCGTAGAGGAAGTATGTTAAAACGTGGTTTTCGAAATGTTGTAAGAATTTCATCTGAAATCTCATAAATAAAATCATAAAAGATAAATATTATAATTAGGAGAAGTGTTAGTGGCCTATAGTACAAGCGAATTTAAACCAGGTCTTAAAATTATCGTTGACGGGGATCCCTGCACTATTATTGATAACGAGTTTGTCAAACCCGGCAAAGGACAAGCATTTAATCGCATTAAAATACGTAACTTAAAAACAAGCAGGGTCTTAGAAAAAACATATAAATCTGGTGATTCACTAGAAGCTGCAGATGTTATTGAAATAGAAATGCAATATCTATATAACGATGGTGAAAATTGGCATTTTATGAATCAAAATACTTTTGAGCAATATGTTGCCAATGAAAATGTAGTTGCTGACGCAAAACAATGGATAACAGGCGAAGAGATCTGTTTTGTTACTCTTTGGAATGAAGTGCCGCTTACAATCACACCACCTAATTTTGTCATTTTAGAAATTAAAGATACAGATCCAGGCGTACGTGGCGATACTGCTCAGGGTGGTTCAAAACCTGCAACACTCGAAACTGGTGCTATAGTTAAAGTACCACTATTTATCGATATTGGGGACTCTTTAAAAATTGATACACGAACAGGCGAATACGTAAGCCGTGCCAAAGAGTAAGTAAATTAATAATTAATTAACGATTTTCCTGATTCACAACATTATTTCTCAAGTAAATTGGCGATACCTGTTCGGCAGAAATAAACTTACCATCACGATAAGCTGGTTTTGCTAATTCAATTATGTCTTTTGCGTGCGGATAAACATCATTTTTAAAATCTATAATATTACATTTGAATTTTGATCTAATTTCTTCGGAGTATATTTTCCATCCAGTTCCAGCGCCAAACCATTCATTTTTAGTTGGAGATGAAATATTACTAGGTAGACATACGCTTTCTTTTATTACTTTTTCCATTATGTTAGAGCTATTTTTTTTATAAAGCCCCCAATAAATTTCTTTCATACGCGCATCTATTGCAGTCGCAACATAATTGTAATCTTTTGAAAATTGCTGCGCTAATGCAGCTAATGTCGAAACTGGAATTACAGGAATATCAAAAGGAAGGGCAAGCCCCTGAGCTATTCCAATAGCTATACGTACACCAGTAAATGCCCCCGGACCGCATCCCAAAGCAATCACATCTAAAGAATTTACCTTTATGTCGGCTTCTTTAAGAAGAGAATCAATCATAGGAAGGATTAATTCTGTATGTTTTCTTGGCGCTATTTCATGACGATACATACATGAATTGTCGATTTCGAGCGCTGCTGAGCATGCTTCGGTTGCTGTTTCAATAGCTAGGATTTTCATAATTTAATTAATTATTGGTAATAGGATTCACTATAACTTAAATTTAATCTCAAGAAGATAAATCATAATCAATCTCTCATTTTATTTTAGTTTCAACGTTTATATAACCCCCTTATAATAGACGACTATGTTTAACTCATTTGAAACTATGATTGGGCTACGTTACGTACGTGCTCGAAGACGCAATCATTTTATTTCCTTTATTTCAATGTCATCCATGATTGGTGTTGCTCTTGGGGTTATGGCATTAATAACCGTAATTTCAGTTATGAACGGCTTTGAAAAAGAACTCAAAGATCGAATACTTGGTATGGCATCCCATGCTGTAATTGAAGAATTGAATGGTTTAAAGGACTGGCAATTAGTAATGAATAATATAAAAGAACATCCAGAAATTGTCGGTGCCGCCCCATATTTTCATGCAGAAGGTATGCT
>JAAZZI010000014.1 GCA_014239225.1 Gammaproteobacteria bacterium | reverse complement strand
CGCCAATGTTTCTTCGAGTTAATCAGCTCCGAAATAATAGAGAAGAATACTTAATTAAACTAAAAAAAGTAGGTATTACCGGGAAGAAAACGAACTACTCATCTGATGGTATTCTACTTGAAGAACCTACAAGCATAGAAAAATTACCAGGGTTTGCTCAAGGCGATATTTCTATTCAGGATCTTGCTGCTCAACTTGCAGTTGAACTACTTGATTTGAAACCTAACCATAATGTTCTTGATGCTTGTGCTGCGCCAGGAGGGAAAAGCGCACATATTCTTGAGTCAGAGCCAAAAATAAAGACTCTAATAGCTATAGAAAAAAATAAAATTCGTGCTGAGAAACTTCACGGTACTTTAGATAGGCTTAAATTACACGCAAATATAAAAGTAGAGAACATAGTAAATATTGATGCCTGGTGGAACGGGGAAAAATTTGATCGAATTTTATTTGATGCTCCTTGTTCTGCAACTGGAGTAATACGTAGGCATCCAGATATAAAACTATTAAGAACAATAGATGAAATAACCGCAATTAATAAATTACAAACGAAACTTCTGGCAACACTCTGGAGTACACTTAAAAATAATGGCTTACTTGTATATGCAACTTGCTCTGTTCTTAATCAAGAAAATAGCAATTTAATAAAAAAATTCATAAAGAAACGTTCTGAATGCAATCTCAAACCAATTATAGCAAAATGGGGCTTTGATACTGGTCATGGCAGACAAATTTTATCTGGAGAAGATAATATGGATGGTTTCTTCTATGCGTGCCTAAAAAAAAATATTAAATGTTAATTAGCATAAAAAAAGTAGACTTAATTTGTATTATTATATTAATAATATTTACAAATAGATTAATTCATGCCGAGAGTGTGAATATAAATTCAGCAAGTACTTATATTGATAATGATATCTTTTACTTAGATTCATCCTCCGAATTATATTTATCAAAAGAAGCATATAAAGCGCTACGACAAGGAATTTCATTTGAAATACATACAGATTTCCAATTACTTTTAAAACGAAAATGGTTTTGGAATAAAATCATATTTGAGAAAAAAATAATACATAAACTTGAGCATAAACCATTAACCGAAAACTTCCTAATAACTAATATGAATAGTGGAATAGTAAATTATTATAAGAATATTGATTCTGCTACAAATGCAATTAGTAAAGTATCGAAGATGAGATTATTTAAACGAAGTAAATTACAGAAAAATACAAACTACTTAGCGAGAATTCGTCTGTATCTTGATATAGACTCATTACCAAGTCCTCTAAGACCTCGTGCATATTTTTCATCAGATTGGAATATTTCAAGTCAATGGTATAAGTGGGAAATATAAAAATGAAAAAAGGTGAGAAATTAATAACATTTATAGGTTTGTGCCTATTTATTTTTATGCTTTCATCGCTTTTGATGATGAGCAAAAGCCTACAAAATTCAGAGTTGTTTGATCGTTTCTATTTAGGCCTGCTTTTATTCAATGCT
This sequence comes from Gammaproteobacteria bacterium, assembly GCA_014239225.1. GTDB lineage: Bacteria > Pseudomonadota > Gammaproteobacteria > Eutrophobiales > Eutrophobiaceae > UBA11869. The sequence goes on along the minus strand of JAAZZI010000014.1, from coordinate 10,991 downwards.
TTAGGATTAATTAGTCTTAGTATATTAATTATTCTTAACTTAAAACGTCTTATACGTCAATTAAAAAACCGTGTAATCGGATCTCGAATGACAATTAGAATTGTTATTCTATTTTCTTTGCTCTCGGTAACACCAGTATTAATAGTTTATTATTTTTCTTTAGACTTTTTACATCGTGGGATCGATAGTTGGTTTGATTTAAGAATTGAACAAGCTCTCGACGATTCACTTGAATTAAGTCGTCTAGCTTTGGATGTTCGAATGCGTGAACTTTTGAATACTACAGAAAAAATTGCAGAAGAATTAAGTGATACTAATGATGTCGAATTACCATCTCATATTGATCAAATTAGAGATCGTATTAATGCCGATGAATTAACTTTACTAACTAGAAAAGGAGCAATTGTTGTTTCGAGTTCTAAAGATACAAAAAGTCTTGTTCCTAATACACCAGAAGAAACAATATTACTTCAACTAATACAAAATAGTAGTTACATAGGAATTGACTTAATTGAAAACAAAGGTCTTGTGATTAGAGCTGTTGTCAACGTCCCAATGATTGGGATTGGAAGCACAGAAAAAATTATACAAGCATTATTTCCAATGTCAGAGAGAATGAATCAGCTTTCTGCGAATGTGCAAACTTCTTTTATTGAATATAAAGAATTATCGTATCTCCGAGAACAGCTAAAATTCAGTTTTATAATAATACTAACTTTGGTTTTACTATTCAGTATATTTAGTGCGGTCTGGGCGGCATTTTATTCAGCTCGAACATTAGCAGCGCCAATCAAGGATTTAGCTCAAGGAACACGTGCTATCGCAAAAGGTAATTATAATACAAAATTGCCTGTACCTAGTAATGACGAATTGGGATTTCTTGTAGCATCGTTCAATGATATGACCGATAAAATATCTCAAGCAAGGGACACTGCTAAAAATAGTCAGAAAGAATCAGAGTCGCAACAAATTTATCTTGAAACAATTCTATCTAGACTCTCATCTGGAGTTATTGTCTTCAATAAAGATGGAAAAATTGAAAAGTCAAATATTAGTGCAGCTCAAATATTACAAATAGAAGTAACTATCCTTAATCAAAAAAATATTGATGATCTAATAAATAATTTTTCAAAATTAAAAAGCTTTTTTGAATGTATTTCAAATAATATTAATGAAAAAACTAATGATTGGCGTGAACAAATTATTTTGTCTAAAAAAACGGGTAATCAGATTTTATTGATCAATGGTACAGTACTGACAAGTTCTGATAATTCGAAAATTAAACATATAGTAGTTTTTGATGAAATTACTGCTTTAATTCAGGGGCAGCGAGATGCCGCATGGAGTGAAGTAGCTCGCCGCTTAGCTCATGAAATTAAAAACCCCCTTACACCAATTCAGCTAGCTGCCGAACGATTAAGGAGTAAATATCTTTCAAGTTTAGATACAAATAATGTCGAAACGTTAGATAGAATGACAAATACAATCATACAACAAGTTGAAACAATGAAAGATATGGTAAATGATTTTTCTGACTATGCTCGACCGGCAGAATTTAAAGAAGAAGAGATAGAAATTATAAACTTACTGCAGGAAGGTGTTGATTTGTTCAGCAATATGAATTGCGGGAATAAAATTGAAATGGATATAAAAACAAATCTTCCAAAAATTCATGGTGATGAGAAAAAATTAAGACGGGTGTTAAATAATGTCTTAACAAATGCAGTTGATGCAAATTCAATAGGAGACCATAATTTACTGAAAATAAGTGCTAAAACAGTAAATATTGAGGATAATGAAATAATTGAAATACGTGTAATTGATAGCGGCCCTGGGATTGATCCGCTAGTTGAAAATAACTTACTTGAACCCTATATAACAACAAAAGAGAAAGGAACTGGATTAGGACTAGCTATAGTGAAGAAAATTATTGACGAACATTCAGGCACTTTTTGGCTCGAAAACAATAAAGAAGAAGATGGGGCATGTGCTGTAATAAGGTTACCGGTAAATTAATTTATTTAATAAAATATAAAAAATTAAATTCAAATGAGTAAACGACACATTCTTGTTGTTGATGACGAGCCTGACATACGTAATCTGGTTCAAGAAATTCTTGAGGATGAGGGGTTCGAAGTAAATGTAGCTGAGAATGGCGTAATAGCTCGACAACTAATTGAAAAGACAAAGCCTGATTTAATTTTACTTGATATCTGGATGCCAGATATTGATGGTATTACTTTACTAAAGGAGTGGAAAAATACATTCGGCCATGAAATTCCTATTATAATGATGTCTGGGCATGGAAATGTCGAGACAGCTGTAGAAGCAACGCGTAGTGGTGCCTATGATTTTATAGAAAAACCACTTTCCACTGCCAAATTATTACTAACAATTAAACATGCATTAGAAACCTCTTCGCTAAAAAGTGAAAACTTAAAACTAAATCAAATCACATTTTCAAAGCTTGAACCCGTTGGAAAAAGTAAACTAATTCATGAATTAAAATCTCAATTATTAAGAATTGCAGAGCATGATGCATATGTTTTAATGCGAGGAGAATCTGGAACAAATAAAGAAATGCTCGCTAGACATCTACACTCACTTAGTTCGCGTTCTGATAAGCCGTTCGTTACTGTAAATATTTCAACACTAAATGAAGAAAATTTCCAAAAAGAATTATTTGGTTTTGTGGCGAATAATCAAATACAAGAGGGTTATCTGGACAATGCAATGGAAGGAGTATTGTATATTAATGATATTGGAGACCTAAGCATAACACTTCAATCACGCCTTCTTGATGTATTAAAAACAAAACAATATATACGTACTGGAAGTTCTGAACGTCTAAATCTAGATTTAAGGATTATTGCTGCAACACGTTATGATGCTGAATCAATGATTAAAAAAGGGCAATTCATAGATGAGTTATATTATTTGTTGAATGTATTACCAATAAATATTCCATCATTACATGAACATTATGAAGATATTCCTGAATTGCTTGAATACTACGTTAATCAATTCATACAAATAGAATCTTTACCGTATAGAAAGTTTAGTGTTTCTGCTCAAAATCGTTTACGAAGTTATAAATGGCCTGGTAACGAAAGTGAATTAAAAAATCTTGTTCAACGTTTATTAATTTTAGGAACAGAAGAAATTATTAATATAGACGAAATTGAATCTTATCTAGGAAAAATAAAAATTTCACAAAAAGAATATAATGCGGAAGTCTTTAATTTAGATCTGCCGTTACGTGATGCAAGAGAGAACTTTGAAAAAGCATATCTCATATATCAATTAGAAAAAGCAAATGGTAATGTTAGTAAATTAGCAAATCAGATTGGTATTGAACGAACACACCTTTATAGAAAACTTAAAACACTGGGAATTAATTTAAAATGAAAATTATAATCCTCGGAGCAGGTCAAGTAGGTTTGTCGGTAGCTGCTAATCTTGTTAGCGAAGATAATGATATAACTTTAGTTGATATTAATCCTTCTGCGCTACAAGTAATTAGCGAGCGTTATGATTTAAGAACGGTTACTGGGGTCGCATCTCATCCCTCGGTACTGGAAAAAGCCGGTGCAAAAGACGCTGAGATGATACTGGCTGTTACAAATTGTGATGAAGTCAATATGATTGCCTGTCAGGTTGCACATTCTTTATTCAATATTCCAACAAAAATTGCCCGTATTCGAGAAATAGAATATCTCAAAAATAGTCCTTTATTTGCTCAAGAAGCCCTACCGGTAGATGTTCTTATTAGTCCAGATAGATTGGTAACTGAACAAATACAACAATTAATCAAGCATCCTGGCGCACTTCAAGTTCTCGATTTTGCTGATGGAAAAGTACAAATGGTTGTTATTCGAGCCTCCTATAGCGGTGTATTAGAAGGGAATTCGTTGCGTGACTTAAAAAACAAACTTAAGGATATAGAATATAAAATAGCTATTATTTACAGTAGTGGGAAACCTATAATCCCAAATGGCGATACTATAATAAAAGCTGACGATGAAATATTTTTTATTAGTTCGCAAAAATCAATGAATAAATTATTACAACATATCCGGATTAAAGACAAACCTCTTAAAAATATTATGATATCAGGAGGTGGAAATATCGGTTTACGATTAGCGGAATCATTAGAAAATGAATATAAAATAAAATTATTAGAAGTAGACCAAAAAAAAGCTTTTCATGCAGCAGAAAAACTAAAAAATACTATCGTCTTACATGGAGATGCAACAGACGAAGAATTACTAAGCGAAGAAAATATAGATGGTTGCGATGTATTTTGCGCTTTAACAAATGCCGATGAAGTAAATATTATTTCATCAATGCTCGCAAAACGACTTGGCGCTAGAAAAGTAATGGCGCTAATTAATCGCGCAGCTTATGTTGACCTTGTGCAAAGCAACACCATCGATATCGCTATTTCACCACAGCAAGCAACTATAGGTAGTTTACTTGCACATGTTAGAAAAGGAGATGTTGTAGTTGTGCACTCTTTAAGAAGAGGTGCTGCTGAAGCAATTGAGGCAATTGCACATGGAAATGAATCTTCATCCAAAGTTGTTGGTAAAAAAATTCAAGACATAGACTTGCCGCAGGGAACTACAATTGCTGCGATAGTTCGTGGCAACGATGTATTAATGGTTAAGAAAAAAACAATTATTGAAGCTAATGATCATGTAATTCTAATCGTATCAGATAAAAAACATGTGGCAAAAGTTGAATCGTTATTCCAGGTAGATATTACGTTTTTATAAAAATTATAATTAAAAGAGAAAAATAACTATGCAGCTTGCAGTAATCTTCCGAATATTAGGCATTTTACTCTCATTATTTAGTCTTACTATGATACCGCCATTGGTAATATCATTGTTTACTAAAGATGGTTCAGCAACTCCATTTATACTTGCATTTGTAATTATTCTTTTTATTGGATTACTCTTTTGGTTGCCAGTTAAGAATTTTAAAAACGATTTACGATTACGTGACGGTTTCTTTGTTGTTGTTCTATTTTGGGTTGGTCTAGGACTAACAGGAAGCATACCCCTGTTGTTATCAAATGTTCCCGATTTATCTATCACAGATGCTATATTTGAATCTATTTCTGGACTCACAACAACCGGAGCTACAATAATTGTAGGAATTGATAATTTACCAAAATCGATTCTTTTTTATCGCCAAGAATTACAATGGCTCGGAGGTATGGGTATTATTGTATTGGCTGTCGCAATTCTGCCAATGCTAGGAATTGGTGGCATGCAACTTTATCGTGCTGAAACGCCAGGGCCAGTTAAAGATACAAAACTAACCCCAAGAATTACTGAGACAGCTAAATCTCTTTGGTACGTCTACTTGACTATGACTATAGCCTGCGCATTTTCATATTTCCTAGCAGGAATGGGATTTTTTGATGCCGTTGCGCATAGCTTTTCAACTGTTTCAATTGGCGGATTCTCAACCCATGATCAAAGTATTGGTTATTTTAATAATAGCTTGATTGAGTCAGTTGCAATATTTTTTATGCTAGCGTCTGGGATAAATTTTACTTTACATTTTCTTTCATTCCGAAATATAAATATAAAACCATATCTAAATGATGCCGAACTACATGCATATTTGAAAATATTACTAGTCATTTCTATTGTATGTTTTAGTTATAATGCAATTGCAGGTAATTATGAAAACTTAAGTGAGGTATTTAGAGATAGTATCTTTCAAACTGTTTCCATTGCAACAACAACTGGTTTTACAACAGCTAACTTTCAAAATTGGCCGGGCTTTATACCGCTGCTATTAATTTTCTCATGTTTCATTGGTGCTTGTGCGGGTTCTACATGTGGAGGTATTAAGGTTATTCGAATATTGTTACTTTTTAAGCAAGGAATACGAGAAATAAAACGTCTTATTCACCCAAACGCTATCTTTACTATAAAAATTGGAGATAAGCCAATATCAGAACGTATTATTGAAGCAGTATGGGGTTTTCTAGCTGTTTACGTCATCATATTTGCGTTCCTGTTATTAGTATTAATGGCAACAGATATCGACTTTCTAACGGCTTTTTCAGCGTTATCCGCTTGCATAAATAATCTTGGGCCAGGTTTAGGAGAGGTTAGTCAAAATTATTATGGAATTAATGAAATCGCTAAATGGATTCTTTGTCTTGCTATGTTATTGGGTCGACTCGAAATATTTACATTACTAGTTTTATTTACTCCAGCTTTTTGGCAACGTTGAATAATAAAATTAAAAATAAATGGGATAAATATTACGACTCTAACATAAAGGGACCTCCGTCTCCCTCAGAAGTTCTTTATTTTAATCAGCATCTTTTGCCAGTAAAGGGTAATGCCCTTGACCTCGCTTGTGGATATGGATCAAATGCGATATGTCTTGCAATGAATGGATTAAATGTTTCAGCCTGGGATATATCAAAAATAGCATTGGAAAAGTTATCTCTTCGATCAAAAGAATTTGATTTTATAATTAATTGTGAAATTAGAGACGTACTACAACAACCTCCCGAACCAGATACATTTGACATTATAGTTGTCAGTAAATTTCTTGATCGTAAATTAATAAAACATATACGCCACGCAATAAAACCTAATGGATTAATTTTTTATCAAACATTTATAAAAGATAGGATTATAAAATCGGGGCCGGAGAATCCTAATTATCAATTAAATGAAAATGAGTTGCTTGATTTTTTTGAGGACTGGAAATTAATCTTTTACAGAGAAGAAGGTATGATTGGAAACTTAAGTAGAGGATTTAGGAATCAGGCAATGATTATTTCACAAAAAGTATAACCTGAAAATTTATAAGAAATTAATCATGTAATTGTAATGTTCCGATTAGATCAGAAACACTACTAATATTATATTTATCTAAATACTTTATAATTCCCTCGTTTAATCTTGAACAAACTAATGGCTCATAAAATAATGCTGTGCCAATACCAATAGCGGTCGATCCGGCGATAATAAATTCGATTGCGTCTTCTATTGTAGTAATTCCGCCTTGCCCTATTATTGGTATGTTGTGTTGTTTTGCTACCTGATAAACCTGATGTACTTTTAATAAAGCAATTGGTTTAATTGCAGGACCTGATAATCCTCCTTGATTATTACCAATAATGGGTTCACGCTTTTCTATATCAATCGCCATCCCTGTAATTGTGTTTATAACGGCAAAACCATCAGTGCCAGATTCAATGCAGCACTTTGCGTTCTCCGCAATGTCAGTCTGGTTAGGAGATAATTTTGTTATTAAGGGTTTTTTTGTCGCTCTTCGACAGGCTTCAACAACTTTTGCGGACATAATAGGGTCATTCCCGAATTCTACTCCGCCTTTTTTAATATTTGGGCAGGAAATATTAATTTCCATGGCATTTATTGGAGAATCATCGAATATTCGTGTTATTTCCTCATATTCTTCGATAGTTGAACCTGATAAATTTGCTATAAAACACGTCTCCTCAAAATCAAGATGTGGTAAATATTCATCAACGACTACTTTTGAGCCAGGGTTTTGTAAGCCTATTGCGTTTAACATGCCCAAATAAGTTTCAGCGATTCTATGAGGAGAATTACCTAAACGAGACTCAAGAGTAGTTCCCTTCAAACATATTGCGCCAACATCAGTATTAGAAAACCCGTTAATGCGTGTATATTCTTCGCCAAAACCAACACAACCAGACAATAAAACTAGCGGGGTATTAAATTGTAACCCACAAAATTCAATATTAAGTTTTTTCTTTTGTTTCACATTTAGAGACATTTTTGTCATATTGGATATTATTTTTTGAGATATAAAATTAGCTTATGTTTAATGTTGTTCTATTTGAGCCGGAAATTCCACCAAATACTGGAAATATTATACGTCTTTGCGCTAATACAGGAGCAAAACTGCACTTAATACACCCGCTTGGTTTTGAAATGAATGCGAAAGAACTTCGGCGTGCAGGATTGGATTATATAGATTGGTCAAACGCTTATCATTATAATAATTTTGAAGACTATATTGATAAAAATGGTTTTAAATCCCTTTATGCTGTATCAACCAAAGGAGAAAAATACTACTCGAATTGTAACTTTTTTAAGAATGATAGTTTCATATTTGGTCCTGAAACCAGAGGACTTCCGCAAAAAATATTGGATAAATTTGAAACTGAAAAAATTTTAAAAATTCCTATGGTAGAAAATAATAGAAGTTTAAATCTATCAAATGCAACTAGTATCATTATCTATGAAGCTTGGAGACAAATAAATTTCAAGTATGATAATAAAAAATATTAGATAAATTAAGCCTCAATTTTCTGTTCTCGATTTAATAGATTTTTCACTGCATCTTTTGCTGAGCATTTAGATTCTATAACATTAATAACTTGTTCGGTTATTGGCATTTCTATTTTATTTTTTTTTGCCAACACCCCAACTTCTTTTGCAGTATTAAAACCCTCAATTTCCTGATTAATTTTTTCGCAGGCTTGCTTAACAGATAATCCCTCAGCTAACAATAGTCCAAGCTGTCGATTACGAGATTGATTATCAGTGCAAGTTAGAATTAAATCACCAAGACCTGCTAGCCCCAAAAAGGTTTCTTGTTTAGCCCCTATCGATGTACCTAATCGAATTATTTCTGCTAGTCCACGTGTAATTAGTGCAGATCTGGCGTTACTACCAAAACCTAATCCATCTGAAATACCTGCTGCAATAGCCATCACGTTTTTTACGGCGCCGGCAATTTGAACACCAATATAATCAGAATGTACATAAGTCCTAAAAATATCTGAATGGAAAAGGCTTGAAAAATCTTGCGCAATTTTTATATCTTTTGATGCTATAGTTATCGCTGTTGGTAGCCCTGATGCTACTTCTTTAGCAAAAGATGGTCCGGAAAGGACTGCAATGGAGCAATTATTAATTTCTTCCTCAATAACTTTATGATTTAGTTTTTGCGTGTCTGGCTCAAATCCCTTACAAGCTATACATATACTATCTATAGATAATGGCTTTAAAAAATTTAAACTACTTCGAAGCGCATGACAGGGCACTGCACTAATTATTTTCTTTATTTCGACCGGAACTTCTTTAATCTCTTCAATTGGAAAAACATTTTTAGGTATCTTAATTTCAGGCAAATATTTTCTGTTATATCGAACTAATTTTATTTCCCTTATCATCTCGAGGTTAATGTCCCAAAGATAAACTTGGTGATGATTGCGTGCTAAAACTAAAGCTAATGCTGTCCCCCAGGACCCAGCGCCTTGCACTAATACTGGTTGTGACGTCATTTTTTATTCCTATTTAATGAGTTGTATTTTGCTTTGCCTGCTCTGCGGCTTGTTTCTTTTGTTGTTCATACAATGCATCAAAATTTACTGGAGAAACTAACAGCTGAGGAAATCCTCCTCTTGTAACGATATCTGAAATCGCCTCACGAGCAAATGGAAATAAAATATTTGCACAAGATGTTGCTAGCATATGGCCGAGCACATCCCCTGGTATATTTTTTATTAAGAAAATACCAGCTTGATTGATCTCAACTAAGTATACTATTTTATCATCTATCTTTACTGTTATAGTAACTGATAATACTACATCAAAAAGGTCCTCACCTAATGGGGTAGCTTCATTCGTTATATGCATGTCTACAACCGGCTTCCACTCCATCTTAAATGTATCAGGTGAATTTGGCGTCTCAAAAGATATATCTTTTATATAAATCTTTTGAATTGAGAATTGTGTGTCTTTTTTTTCATCAATTTTGTCTTTTTTTTCAGCCATAAATACTTACCTTATCTAATATATAATATTATTTAAAAAATTATGAATTACTTTTGAGACCTTTGGTTAAAGGTAAATTTGCGTTTTGCCATGATGTAACACCTCCTTTTAAACAATAGATCATTTCTTCGCCCTGTCTCATTAGTTTTTGCGCTTCTTTCAATGAAAGGCTGCCATTAGTACAATAAAAAATAATTCCTTTACTACTGTCTTTTCTTAACTTATTAAATTTCTCAGGTAATTCTTGCAAACTGATATTTTTAGCATTAATAATGTGTCCGTTCTCAAATTCTTTTTGACTACGAATATCGACTACTTCTGCGTTTTCACGATTAATAAGTTGTGTAGCTTCATCTGTGGTCAATATCTTAACACCGCCAACAATACCGCCAAAAATATTCCATATTAACAAAGTCAAAATTACAAAAAGCAATGAAAATAGATAGGGGTGATTTAGAACGAATATGGGGAACTTTTCCATTTAGTTATTCTCTTATTGTTAGTTTAAATAGAGACAAATAATACGTTATATCTTGTGATGAAAAAACCATTGAAATACGGTAAATAGCTACCTGATTTAACGTGTTGTATTCAATATTTTCATGTTAATATTCGTATAAAGTCTTTGAAACTCAAAGTCTAACAGGATATTGACTTAAATTAACCGACGACCTCAATTTTATATTTATTTGCAGATTAAAATTGCAAAAAACTTTGAATAATTCAATTTTTTCATCATTTCTATCAATGATAGTCAATATTTACGATGCAATTAGTTCATAAACCTACTATTTTAATAATCCTTGATGGCTGGGGTCATACCGATAACACTGACTACAATGCGATATATTCTGCAAATAAACCGGTTTGGGACCGAATCTGGAATGAGTGCCCTCATACACTTATAAACGCATCAGGTCTTGATGTTGGATTACCTGCCTCTCAAATGGGTAACTCTGAGGTGGGTCATATGAATATTGGCGCAGGGCGTGTCGTTGACCAAGAATTTACACGCATTACACGCGCTATAAAGGATGGAACATTCGACGACAATAAAACCCTGAATACTGCATTCAATCACGCGTCAAAGAATAACAAAGCTGTTCACTTACTTGGCTTGCTTTCTGCGGGGGGAGTACATGGTCATGAAGATCATATTTTTACGCTAATGGAACTAGC
>JAAZZI010000149.1 GCA_014239225.1 Gammaproteobacteria bacterium | reverse complement strand
TTTTGTTTTGCTATTTTTTCCTGTCTAGGTTTAGTTTTAAGCAAATACCAATTTTTCATGAGACATAGTATAAACTATATTTATAGCATGTTCAACAATTGAACAACCTTCAAAATTATTATATAATATTTCTTAATTACGAGAAATTGATAAATTCATTATAATTCTTATTTCAATGAAAGTAGATCTTCATAATCATTCCTATTATTCAGATGGCATCTTATCGCCCGCTGAAGTTGTCAGATTAGCTGATGAAGCAGATTGTGATTTGTTTGCGTTGACTGATCACGATACAACTGATGGACTTGATGAAGCTCGACAAACTGCAGATAAGTTATCAGTTGATCTAGTCTCAGGCGTTGAAATATCCGCATTTTGGCGAAATATGACTATTCACATAATAGGCTTAGATATAGATGTTAATAACGATATATTGCAAGCTGGTCTAGTTCATAATCAACAACTTCGAAAAGAGAGGGCTGAAAAAATAGCACTTGGACTTTGGCGAGCAGGTATCAAAGATGCCTTAGAGAAAACACAAGCCCTTAGCAAAACTGATATGTTAACGCGCACTCATTTTGCACAAATGTTAATTCAAGAAGGGCAATGTAAAGATATGAAATCAGTATTTAGACGTTATTTGACAGGAAAAAAACCAGGTGGTGTTCGAGTTGAATGGAAAAATATAGATGAAGTAGTTGGCTGGATTCATGCCGCAGGTGGTCTGGCAGTACTGGCACATCCTTTTCGTTACAAAATGACTCAAACTAAAATAAAAAATATGCTAATCGACTTTAAAGAAGTTTTGGGTGACGGTCTCGAAGTCGTTACAGCTACAAGCACTGATGAAGAAATTACTTTAAGTAACCAGTGGGCAAAGGAATACGAATTGTTGTCATCATGTGGATCGGATTATCATGGTTGGCCAAACCAGAGAATTCAAATTGGAAGCTTAAGAGACTTACCTAATCTTGACAATGCTATCTGGAGATATTTTCCATGTCGAACGTAATTAGAATTCATTCTAAAAACCCTCAACAACGGTTGATAAAACAGGTTATTGAAGTATTAGAGAATGGAAGAGTTATTGCTTATCCTACAGATTCAGGTTATGCATTAGGTTGTACTCTAGGTAATAAGAGTGCTATGGAAAAGATTAGGAATATAAGAAAATTGAGTAAACATCACCACTTTACACTAATGATGAAGGACTTATCACATGTTGGAGAATATGCAAAATTGAATAATTCAGGTTTTAGGTTATTAAAAAAAATACTACCTGGGGCTTATACATTTATATTAGAAGGAGCCAGAGAAGTGCCAAATCGTTTGTTGCATAAAAAAAGAAAAACCATAGGAATAAGAATCTCAAACCATCCTATCGTGAAAGCTATTCTTGATGAATTAACAGAACCTATTATGAGTGTATCGTTAGTTATAAAAGGTTATGAGTTTTATAACTATAACGATGTACAAGCGGTGCTTAATAGTTCTGTTTCGCTGGTTATAGATGCAGGTCATTGTCCTCCTGAACCAACTACAGTTATTGATTTATCTGGTGATGAAGTACTTATCTTAAGAAAAGGAGCAGGAAGTCTTGATTTAATCAATTAAATACCATTTGCCATTGTCATGCAATTACAATATAATTACATAATTTAAATAATTGTTTCTTATTAATGGCTCAGATCATCAAAATAGGCAATTCACAAGGAATAAGAATTCCTAAACCATTAATCTCTTTGGCTAATCTTGAAAATCAAGAATTAGATTTTGTAGTTTTGGATAGTGGTTTACTAATTACTTCTAAGAAAAAATCAAGAGTTGGTTGGCAATTAAATACTGATATAACAGAATCTAAGGTCACTTGGGAATGGTGGAAGAATTAATGAATCGCTTTGATGTTTGGTTAGTCATGAAAGAGCCAAATAATTCAAGAGTAGTTGATAACCTTGGTTTGTGTACTATTGTTACCCCTGACGAGTTAAAAGATTTGCCAAGTATCTTGGT
>JAAZZI010000148.1 GCA_014239225.1 Gammaproteobacteria bacterium | reverse complement strand
ATTTTTATGTGACAATTTGCCACTCATGCATGCTAAATTTTCAACAGTTTGCCCATATTGCATGATAAAGAAATTATGCGTTAGTCCATTATAGTGTGAACTAGGAAATGCTTGTGGTTTTCATTTGCGCGGCTCACAAACAGCAACAATTAATGTTGATAATATTTTTATCAATAGCAGCTCTGCGCCAGCACTGGCGAATGAAGTTAAATCACAATTCAATAATTCGTTGACTAGAAAATAGTGATAAGTTTCTGGTTGCTTCACTAATTGAATTCCAATTAAATGATTTGTCTACGTTGAATATAATACGTTCATCATAGCCCTGTCCGCGATAGTGTTTTCTTATGAGATCGATGCATTCCAGTTTTTGTAGAGGCTCATCTCCACTAACAAAATAAATCGGCGTTGTATTTAAACGTTTTAGGTGTGTGTCAAGTTGGTCAGGATGCAATCGCATTTATTGCAAAGCTTTATTATTTTGATGAGGATAGCAAGGCTTGTAGTCGACGGAGAACTTGACTTGCAGCACGACGTATTAAATCTTTCTGAATGATAGATTCTTCTTCAAATTCACCTAGTACTGCATTTTCATCGAAGGCAAAATCACGAATAGCACTGATTTTCTCATTTTCAACAATATAGTTTCCATCAGCACTCATTACATCTATTTTTGCCTGAAATACTATTTGATATTCTTCGACCTTACCTGTTGTAGCAGAGACACTTAACACCGATTTTTCAAAACGCGATTCTTTTAATGTCACTATAAATGATGCATTTTGGGATGACGTTGCAAGCGTAGTCCCGGCATTATTGAATTGTGATTTAACTTCATTCGCCAGTGCTGGCGCAGAGCTGCTATTGATAAAAATATTATCAACATTAATTGTTGCTGTTTGTGAGCCGCGCAAATGAAAACCACAAGCAGTGGTTAACAATAATACATGAATCAGCAATAGACGGGCGCTCATTGATTTTCCTCTTACTGGTTTTTCAATTATTATCGTCGTATCTTACCCTATGATACTACGATGTTCACTAGACGTTCTGGGATTACGATGATTTTTTTAATGGTTTTCCCTTTTAAATTCCGTTTTACTTTCTCGTCTTCAACCGCCTGATTTTCTATTTGTTTTTGTTTAGTATTTTTTGTAACAGTAATCTTTCCGCGGAGTTTGCCATTGATTTGAACAACCATTTCAATTTCATTTTGTTCTAAAACAGTCGGATCTGATTTAGGCCAGGTAGCATCAATCAAGGGTTCGGTATGTTCCAACTCAATCCAAAGTGCGTCTGTTATATGTGGAACGATGGGGGAGAGAAGTAAAACTGCTGTTTCGACACCTTCATGCATAATCGCCCGGTCATTGTCATTTTTTAATTCATGTCGTGACAGCGTGTTAATCATCTCCATCACTGCAGCGATTGCTGTATTAAAAGTATACCGACGGCCGATATCATCATTTACTTTATCAATTGTCATATGAATTTTTCGGCGTATCTCGTGTTGCACATCAGTCATTGTTGCAATACTTAAAGTCGGGGGCCTTCCCTCATTAATATGCATGCTTGCAAATTTCCATAATCTTTTTAAAAAACGATGGGCCCCCTCAACACCGGTGTCTGACCATTCAAGACTTTGTTCAGGCGGTGATGCGAACATCATAAATAAACGAACGGTATCTGCACCGTACTTATCAATCAAAGGTTGCGGGTCAACAGTATTGTTTTTTGATTTTGACATCTTAGTACCGTCTTTCAGCACCATTCCCTGAGTAAGTAAATTAGTAAAGGGTTCGTCGCTTTTTAACAAACCTAAATCACGCATTAGTTTATGAAAAAAACGTGCATATAGAAGATGCAAAATGGCATGTTCAACACCTCCGATGTATTGGTCGACCGGAAGCCAATAGTTGGCACGGTCATCTATCATGACTTCATTATTGTCAGGACAGCAGTAACGTGCAAAATACCAAGAGGATTCAAAGAAAGTATCGAAAGTATCGGTTTCTCTTTCTCCAGAACCACTGCCATCTGGG
>JAAZZI010000147.1 GCA_014239225.1 Gammaproteobacteria bacterium | reverse complement strand
GACTATGAAAATTAGACCAAAAGATTTTATTGGTATTAATAATAAATTATTTTTTTTAATTATATTTTTTTTAATTTCAGCCTCTAATGTATCTTCGCTTCCTTGTTTAATCCCAAGTTTTTCTATAAAACTTTTATCAATATTCGGAAGATTGATTTCATTAACATGATTAATCTTTACTTTAAATTCGACCTGTTTACCCTTTAATTCTTCTTTTCCATAATCTTTAGGAAACTTAAGTTTTAATAACACTTCTTCCTCGGGGGACTTTCCAATCAAACCATCTTCAAATCCTTCTATAAAGCTTTTCAAACCTAATTCAAGATTATAGTTTTCAGCTTTTCCACCATCAAAAGGTTTACCATCAATAAAACCCTCAAAGTTTATATTGACTACATCACCATTCTTCGCGGCTCTATCAACAGATTTTAACTCATGATGTTGTTTACGTAATTTTTCAATCATGCTAACCACGTCATCCTTGGAAATTTTGCAAACTGGTTTTTTAAATTTTAATTTATTAGCTGGTTTAAGAGTGACTTCAGGATAAATCTCAAATACCGCTGTGTAGGAAAGCGCTTTGCCGGCTGCATCATCAACTTTTTCGATTTGGGGTTGGCCTGCTGGTTTTAAATTTTCTTGATTAATTGCTTCAAAAAGAGTTGTTCGTACTAATTCGCCGACAACTTCTTTTCTTACTTGTTCGCCATATCGATTATCAATTATTTTCAATGGTACTTTTCCGGGTCGAAAACCTTGCACCTTAGTTGTCTTCGTCATATTTTGAAGGCGATCACTTACCTCTGAGACACCCCTGGTCTCTGGTACCTCAACATGAACTTTGCGCTCAAGAGCCCCTGTATTCTCAACTGATACTTGCATTTTATTATTAGATTTCCTCACTTAAACTAATAAAATCAGTTATTTGTAATTGTAACCTAGATTTAACATAAAAAAAATCCAAATTTTACAAACCCTCAAAATATCAGCCAATTAACCAGTAACAGGAGATATTTCTCGCCTGAAAGATATGGTGCGAAAGGAGAGACTCGAACTCTCACGCCTTACGGCACTGGAACCTAAATCCAGCGCGTCTACCAATTCCGCCACTTTCGCATGGGATTTTATTTGGGAGTTTAAACGTTTGATAATTATTTGAACAACAGTAATCTACTTTTAATAACATGCTTCTGCAAATGATTTACATACTCTTCTGCATTTTCTACTTGTACCTGCTCCTGTAGCAGAAGGATTGATATTGAGAATACAATCTTCCCCCCATTGACTGCATACAGTAATACATTTTTTTTCTTCGGCTGTATTGTTATAACCTTCCGGTAATAGTAATTCGCCATCTAATGGTGTGAGATTTTTTTCAGCTACCTCTTCTGAATTAAGAAAACCATTAAAAGATAATAAAATAATTATCAGTACCAGGAGTTTAGTTTTAAATAGGTTCATGTTGTGTGATATTTATTCTGGAGAAATAATTCTATCAAGAATATTGCCTATTTTTTTGCGATCATAGCCAGAAACAACTTCTTCTCCGATAACCGTCACAGGAACACTCAGTTTGCCGGAAAGTTTGGTTAACTCCTGCTGCATTTTAGGATCCTTACTAACATCTTTTTCACTAAAAGGAATATCACGGCTTTTAAGATATATCGCAACATTTTCGCAAGTTTCGCAGTCGGGTATTGTATACACTACAACATTTAATTTACTCAAATCGACTGTCCCTGATGAATTTTTTCCTACACTTATTTTTTTCTCGCCAACAAGGCTTGTCCCCGGAGGGCATGCTTTCTGAAACGTTTGATTACCTTCCTCATCCTCGCAAATCACAATATCTACTGCGGAAAATACAGGATGACATAATACGCAGATTGTAATAAATATAATGTGCTTTATTGATATTGACATGTTTTAACCTACCTGTTTAATAATAAACATAATATTACTACTTTGACCTTGAAATTAACCAAGAGTTTTATTTCTCTGGTTACAAAATTGACTCCAAAATCATATACTAAAACATGCAGA
>JAAZZI010000146.1 GCA_014239225.1 Gammaproteobacteria bacterium | reverse complement strand
GTTAAAAATAAAGATAATCCAACTATAGCGCTATTAAATATTGGCGAAGAAAATATAAAAGGGAATGACCGTGTGAAACAAGCCGCTACTTTATTGGAAGAAAGTCATTTAAATTACGTTGGCTATGTTGAAGGTAATGATTTATACACTGGAGATGTTGATGTTATTGTCTGCGATGGTTTTGTCGGAAATGTTGCCATAAAAACAAGCGAGGGCGTTGCTAGTTTTTTACGTCATCACGTTAATAAAGCATTTATGAGTAATATTTATTCACGATTTGCAGCCATGATTGCAATGCCTGTATTAAAATCTTTAGAATCCAAAATTGATCCAAAACGTTATAATGGGGCATCTCTGCTTGGCTTACGTGGAATAGTTATTAAAAGCCATGGCGGAGCAGAAAGAGTTTCTTTTGCAACAGCTATTGATGAAGCGATAATCGAAGTTAAAAATAATATACCCGAAAGAATAAACGAAAAACTTGAACAATTATTAATTGATAGGTAAAAATATTTGATCTACTCAAAAATTACTGGAACTGGTTCATACCTACCCGAACAAGTATTAACTAATAGTGAATTAGAAAAAATAGTAGACACCACAGATGAATGGATACGTTCTCTAACCGGAATTGAAAAGAGACATGTAGCGCGAGATGACGAAACAACATGCGATCTCGCAGAAAAGGCGTCTAGAGCTGCAATAGAAATGTCCGGTAAAAAAGAAAATGATATTGACTTAATTATTATTGCAACAACAACACCAGATGTTATTTTCCCCAGCACGGCATGCTTATTACAGCAGCGATTAAATATCCATGGCTGCCCTGCATTTGATATACAAGCCGTTTGCACAGGGTTTGTTTATGCATTACACATAGCTAATTTATTTATAAAAAATGGTAATACGAAATGTGCGTTGATTGTTGGGTCAGAAACTATGACCCGCATCGTTGACTGGAAAGATAGAAATACTTGCGTTTTATTTGGGGATGGCGCAGGGGCTATTATTTTAGAAGAAAGTAAAACCCCCGGTATTTTATCAACACATATTCATGCTGATGGAGCATATCAAGAATTATTATCTGTTCCTGCCGGAATCTCTTCTGATTATAATTTAGTAAAGTCAAATAAAGCATTTATAAAGATGCAGGGCAATGAAGTTTTTAAAGTTGCAGTTAACACATTGGGCGGAATTGTTGATGAAACTCTACAAGCTAATTCTATGAGCAATACAGATATTGATTGGTTGGTACCCCATCAAGCAAATACAAGGATTATTACAGCAATGGCAAAGAAACTTGATATGCCAATTAGTTGTGTTGTAGTAACGGTTGATCAGCACGGCAATACATCAGCCGCATCAATACCTTTAGCGCTTGATGTTGCTGTTAAAGATGGAAGAATTAAAGAAAATGATACCTTATTATTACCTGCATTTGGTGGTGGCTTTACTTGGGGTTCCGCGCTTTTAAAATATTAATATATAAAAAATAATTTATATGAGTAAGAGATCAAATTTAGCAATCGTTTTTCCAGGACAAGGGTCCCAGTTTCTTGGAATGATGGATAATTTAATTAAATTAGACAAAGATGTAAAAAAAATATTTAATATTGCATCAGAAATTCTGGGATATAATATTTTAGAAATAATATCTTCTGGGCCGAAAGAAAAACTTAATAAAACAGAAATTACTCAACCAGCGGTTCTTTTAACATCATATGCAACATGGCTGTTATGGAAAAAAAAATCAGATCTAATTCCTGATGTTTTAGCTGGGCATAGCTTGGGTGAATATACTGCACTTTTATGCGCAGGAGTTATTAACCTTGAGGATGCTATAAATTTAGTTTCAGAAAGAGGAAAATTTATGCAAAAATCTGTTCCCAGTAATGTTGGCGCGATGGCAGCTATTCTTGGTTTAGCTGATGAAGTAATAGAAAAACTTTGTCAAGACGCATCAAACAATAAAATTGTTTCTGCCACGATTTGATACAACCCTGTCAGGTATTTACTAAATATATGTATGTCCATTTTCGGCATATTTGATTGTAGAAAATTTCTATAACACTAAA
>JAAZZI010000145.1 GCA_014239225.1 Gammaproteobacteria bacterium | reverse complement strand
GATGACACTTTCATCAATGACAACTTTAACAATATCCTCGCTTGAAGGTAAATCATACATCGTATCTAGTAAAATATTTTCCATAATTGATCGAAGGCCCCGTGCTCCAGTTTTACGCTCCATCGATTTCTTTGCAACAGCGCGTAATGCGTCTTCACGAAACTCCAACTCACAATCTTCCATCTCGAATAGATGGACATACTGTTTGGTAATCGCATTTTTTGGTTCCACCAGAATTTGGACAAGCTGCTTTTCATCAAGTTCATCTAAGGTAGCAGCAACTGGAAGTCTGCCAACAAATTCCGGAATTAACCCATACTTAATTAAATCTTCTGGTTCAACACCCTGTAAAAGTTCACTAACACTTTTTCTATCAGTTTGACTTTTTACTTCGGCCGAGAAACCAATGCCGCCTTTTTCTGATCGCTCTAAAATAATTTTATCCAATCCGGCAAATGCTCCCCCACAAATGAATAAAATATTTGAAGTATCAACAGGTAGAAATTCTTGTTGCGGGTGTTTGCGCCCCCCTTGAGGTGGCACAGACGCAATTGTGCCTTCAATCAATTTCAAAAGAGCCTGTTGTACACCTTCTCCTGAAACATCTCGTGTAATTGAAGGATTATCAGATTTGCGTGAAATCTTATCTATTTCATCAATATAAACGATACCTGTTTGGGCTTTATCAACATCGTAATCACATTTTTGAAGTAATTTCTGAATAATATTTTCTACATCTTCGCCAACATAACCCGCTTCGGTTAATGTCGTTGCATCAGTAATTGTAAAAGGAACATTCAGTAAACGTGCCATTGTTTCTGCCAACAATGTTTTACCACTACCCGTTGGTCCAATTAAAAGGACATTACTCTTTGATAACTCAACATCAGTATTTTTTATACCCTGCTCCAAACGTTTATAGTGATTATAAACGGCAACAGAAAGAATTTTCTTTGCTTTATTTTGCCCAATAACATATTCATCCAAAATCATCTTAATGTCTCTGGGTGTAGGTAACGATTTGATATCGCCAATTAATGATTTATCTAAAACTTCTTCTTCAATAATATCGTTACATAATGCAACGCATTCATCACAAATAAAAACCGATGGGCCCGCAATCAATTTTCTTACTTCATGCTGACTTTTCCCACAAAAAGAACAATAGAGCAAACGTTCGCCATCTCCATTTTTGGTTTCTATTTTATCAGTCATATAAACGTAATCCTCAGAAAACTGTAATTTCTAACATAAAATTAAGAGATATTATTTATCATTCAGGATATTTTAATTAACCTTTTGGTAAATTTTCTCTTTCATCTAAAACTTCATCAATTAATCCGTAATCTTTTGCTTCATTTGCGCTCATAAAATTGTCACGTTCTGTATCATTCTTAATAGTATCA
Source organism: Gammaproteobacteria bacterium (assembly GCA_014239225.1). Lineage (GTDB taxonomy): Bacteria > Pseudomonadota > Gammaproteobacteria > Eutrophobiales > Eutrophobiaceae > UBA11869. The sequence continues at coordinate 683 of JAAZZI010000145.1, read as the reverse complement.
AGTGACTGACCAGTATGATCCGAAAGAATTTTATTTAAGCGTTCACGTGCTTGCAATATTTCGCGTGCATGAATATCAATATCTGATGCTTGGCCCTGAAAACCGCCGATTGGTTGGTGAATCATAACGCGTGAGTGAGGAAGACAATAACGTTTTTCTTTCTCTCCACCAGCAAGTAATAGTGCGCCCATACTGGCAGCCTGACCAACGCACATAGTACTAACATTTGGTTTTATGAATTGCATCGTATCGTAAATCGCCAATCCTGATGTAACTGAACCCCCAGGAGAATTTATATAAAGATTAATATCTTTATCGGGGTTTTCAGATTCAAGATATAATAGCTGTGCAATAATTAAATTAGCGACGTTATCCTCTACTGGTCCCACCAAAAAAATAACACGCTCTTTTAATAAACGCGAATAAATATCATAGGCTCTCTCGCCCCTTGCTGTCTGCTCGACAACCATCGGCACTAGATTTAATGCGTGTATCTCATTTTTATTCATAAATTATCTGCCGTGAATATCAATAACTGTTTTCTCATAATGAAGTCTGCCTTTTATTCATAATTTCGTCAAAGGTACGTTCCTTTTCTGTCACATCCGCATGCTCCAAAACCCAATCAACCACATTATCCTCTAAGGCCAAGACCTCAACTTCTGCTAAATTCTCCTGGGGGT
>JAAZZI010000144.1 GCA_014239225.1 Gammaproteobacteria bacterium | reverse complement strand
AGGAAAGAAAAATTGGGTTATACCGGCGAGCGCCTGTCGCTTAATTTCCAAAATATTGAGGTAAGAGCTGTTTTGCAGTTGATTGCTGATTTTACAGGATTAAATATGGTGACTAGTGATGCTGTAGGTGGCAACGTAACATTGCGTTTGAAAAATGTTCCGTGGGACCAGGCACTTGATATTATCTTAAAATCAAGAGGCTTGGGTATGCGTAAAAATGGCAATGTTGTTATGGTTGCCCCGCAGGAGGAGCTTACGGCACGTGAACGTGTTGAGCTTGAAGCTAATCAACAAATTGAAGAGTTGGCACCACTAAGAACTGAGTTTATACAAGTCAATTATGCAAATGCCACAGATTTATCGGGTTTGATTGTAGCGGGTGATAATAAGCTAACATCAGAGCGTGGCACTGTTTCAATTGACCAAAGAACAAATACGCTGATTGTGCAAGATGTAGCAACCAGCCTACAGGCAATAAGAGAATTAATATTGAAATTGGATGTCCCTGTGAGGCAGGTATTGATTGAGTCGCGTATTGTGAATGCAGACGAATCCTTTGCCAAGGATGTGGGTGTTAAGTTTGGCTATTCCAAAGATAATAAACAAAGCGCTGAAAGCAGAGCGACCATTGGCCCCAATCCACAACACCCCCAAGTTCTTATTGGCGGTTCGAAAGCCGGGACTGTAGATTTCGGTTCTTTGACTTCTTTTGGCGTGGATACAACGGAAAATTTGATTGTGAGTTTGCCGGCAACACCCGCAGATGCTGCGGGGATCGCACTAGCAATTGGTAAAATTGGTTCGTATTTACTGCAGTTGGAATTATCGGCTTTGATTGCCGAAGGCAGGGGAGAGGATATTGCAAGCCCCCGCGTCATTACAGCGAACCAAACCGAGGCAGTTATAGAGTCCGGCGTACAGATTCCGTTTCAAGAAGCATCATCTAGCGGTGCTACCTCCGTATCATTTCAGGATGCCGTACTTAGCTTGCGCGTAACACCACAAATTACCCCTGATGACCGCATCATTATGGATTTACAGGTTAATCAGGACACGGTGAGCGGGACTACAGTACTCGGTGTGCCAGCAATCAATACGCGTAGCGTTACAACTCAGGTGCTGGTCGCTAATGGAGAAACGGTTGTCTTGGGCGGTGTTTACACATCATCTGATAGAAAAACTGTCGACAGAGTACCTTTCTTTGGAGACCTCCCTTACGTTGGGTTCCTATTTAAAAGAACTGATATCGATAAGACAAAATCTGAATTGTTAATATTTATCACACCAAAAATATTAAAAGATAGTCTTAAACTATAATAACCAACAACATTAAACATATATCAAGGGGTATATCCATAACGGCTATACCCTTTTTGCGTTGTATAATGAAGAAATACTTTATTTATTCAAACTAGAGCCGAAAATACAATATAATTTAATTTAATGGTGAATCAGTCTAATAATATTTTTTTGATTGGTCCGATGGGCACCGGAAAGACAACCATTGGCAAAAAATTAGCAAAGAAAATGTCAAGAAAATTTTTTGATTCTGACCATGAAATAAAAAGAACAACGGGAGCTGATATCCCATTAATTTTTGAAATTGAGGGGGAAGCCGGGTTTAGAGAGCGTGAGACGAAAATAATTTCCGAGCTTGTTTTATTAAGAAATATAGTTTTATCAACGGGCGGCGGAACCATTCTGACTCAAAAAAATAGAGAGTTGTTAACCGATAATGGAATCATTATTTATCTTAAATCATCAGCTGAGAAAATATTTAATAGAACTTCTAACGATAAAATTCGTCCCTTACTACAAGGCAATGACCGATTAAGTAAGATAAAAGAAATCCTTTTCGAAAGAGAACCTATATACAGTTCAGTAGCAAACGGAACAATAAACACGGATACTCTATCTACCCAAGAGATCATTCGTGAAATATTAAAAATAATTGAAAAAACATGAAAATAATAAAAGTTGATTTAGGTGAGCGCGGTTATTCTATCCATATTGGCAATTCAATACTATCTGATAAAAAAATATTTAATCAGTACATTACAAGCAAGCAAGCATTGGTTGTTACCAATAAGAAGG
>JAAZZI010000143.1 GCA_014239225.1 Gammaproteobacteria bacterium | reverse complement strand
CACAATTACAAAAGCTGCTGATACCGGAAAAATCGGTGATGGAAAGATTTTTGTATTTGGACTTGAAGAGGTTGTACGTATTCGCACTGGTGAAACGGGCGAAGAAGCGCTCTAAACCTAATTTCTTGAGGAGATGAAAATAATGAAACGTTTATTTACTGTTTTACTTAAAAAAATAGGCTTAGCAGGCACAACACTTGGTTTTATTGCCATGTTTGTACCATCGTTTGCTTTAGCCGATGAATTAAATTCAGGCGATACAGCATGGATATTAACTTCGACCGCACTAGTTTTATTTATGACATTACCAGGACTTGCCTTATTTTACTCGGGACTTGTCCGTGCTAAAAATGTGCTATCGGTGTTGATGCAATGTTTCTCGATTGCCTGTTTGGTGTCTATTTTATGGATGGTGTTTGGTTATGGTTTAGCTTTTGGTGACGGCGGCTCAATCAATCAAATCGTTGGTCTCGGTAATCTTATGCTTTCTGATGTTGGTATTGATAGCATGAGCGGAACCATTCCAGAGATTCTTTTCTTTATGTTTCAGATGACATTCGCCATTATCACCCCTGCTTTAGTAGTCGGTGGTTTTGCTGAAAGAATGAAGTTTACATCAGTACTCTGGTTTACCGCATTATGGTTAGCACTTGTATACGCACCTGTTTGTCATTGGGTTTGGGGCGGTGGTTGGCTTTCTGACAAAGGCTTCTTGGATTTTGCTGGTGGCTCAGTTGTACATATAAATGCTGGTGTTGCCGCAATTGTCGCGGCTATTGTGCTTGGTAATCGTCGTGGTTTTCCTGGTACACCTATGGCCCCTCATAATATGGCAATAACTGTTGCTGGTGCGTCCATGTTATGGGTTGGTTGGTTTGGATTTAATGCAGGTAGCGCACTAACATCGGGCAGTGGAGCTGGAATGGCTATGGCAGTAACACACATTTCTGCGGCGGCGGGATCATTGGCATGGATGTTTTGTGAGTGGTATAGATCTGGTAAACCAACTGTACTTGGAATTGTAACCGGTATGGTCGCAGGTTTAGGAACTATCACACCAGCATCAGGTTTCGTCGGACCATTAGGTGGTTTGATTATTGGTCTTTCAGCTGGTGTAGTGTGTTACTTCGCAACGCAATACATTAAACGTGTGTTGAAGATTGATGATTCACTTGATGTATTTCCGGTCCACGGTGTGGGCGGTGCCTTAGGCTGCTTATTAACGGCCGTATTTTATTCAAAATCTTATGGTGGTCTAGCAGAAGAAGGTTACTCAATTTCCTCTCAATTTGGAGTACAAATAATTGGTGTCGTGGCAACAGTTGCATGGTGTGCCATAGTTACTTTTTTTATTTTAAAATTGGTAGACATGATGGTTGGCCTTAGAGTTGATGAGGACGAAGAAACGGAAGGTCTTTACATCGTTTTACACAACGAGCGTGGTTACCATATTTAATAAAATTTTTTCATACTCTCTATCTTTTAAACGGGTCATAAGACCCGTTTTTTTTATCTAGAATTTACTGGTTTACATCTTTGTTTAGACAAACCACCTTAAAATGAGACCAAAAATTAAAAGATGGGACGGTTAAATTTGACTATTTTTGACGTAAGTACTGGGTTAGTATAACTAGATAGTTTTTCCAATAATAAACCTTGCGGAGTATTCCTATGAAGCTTGTAAGCGCCATAATTAAACCATTTAAACTAGACGATGTGCGTCAGGGATTGTCGGAAATAGGCGTTCAGGGGATGACGGTAACCGAGACAAAGGGATTTGGTAGACAAAAAGGACATACTGAGTTGTATCGAGGAGCAGAATATGTCATTGATTTTTTACCGAAGATAAAAATTGAAGTTGCTGTTGATGACGATCAGCTTAATGCGGTGATCGAATCAATTTCAAAATCTGCCAATACCAGCAAGATCGGCGATGGCAAAATATTTGTCTATGATCTTGAGCAGGTTATTAGAATTAGAACAGGTGAGACCGGTAGCGAAGCGATATAGACATATAAAGAAAATCGGGCCTACTATATTATTATGGTGTAGTAGGTTTTTCGGTGTTTTGATACAAAAATTAAATAATATACAAAAACTAATAAATCAAAAATCCTCATTTTTCTTAAATTTTCCCATTTTGTGATTTTTGTCCATTTTTGATAAAATGC
>JAAZZI010000142.1 GCA_014239225.1 Gammaproteobacteria bacterium | reverse complement strand
TGCCTTCTTACTTCTGCTACGATTTCATCATGTCCATTGACCACTTTACCATAACCAATAGAACCACTGTCAGGAATAAGTCTCCCTGCAGTACCTCCTACTGAAGTTAACATCGCGTAACCCCCAGTGGCAATCCTTGGACCTTGAATAACCCTAGTGTTGATAGCTTCTTTAAGATCGTAACCAAGTTCATGAATAGAATCAGGATCACAAATACTGGTAACTCCAGCTCTTAGAATTTTTTTTAAATTCCTGGCAGCTATTAGAGCAGCTAATCCAGGCCTATTTCGGTGGAAAAACAATTCATCGTTGGAAGAAACTTCATCAAAAGAGCTGTGACAGTGTGCATCAATAAGTCCAGGCATTAAAAAATTTCCATTTCCATTTATAACGTGTAAATTTGGTTTTTCCTCTGGGAGTAATGCAGCTTTTGATTTGTAGATTTTACCAATTTTTTCGTTTTCAATTAATACACTACCTTTAAAAGGTTCATTGCCTAATCCATCAATAATATATACATTTTTTATAAATATTTTATCAACCATATTTTATCTCTAATTGGCGCTAAATAGTGCAAGCGTATTCAATCTCCATTGCTCGGATCGTTCATTAGCTTCATAATTTTCAGGTTGATCCCAACCGGCAAAATTTGTCCCGTATACTATTCGATCATTTCCTACGATTTTTTCTAACAGATCGAGTGAATGATTAGAATGAACATGACTATCATACCATAATTTTCGTATTTCTTCTTCAAAAGCTCCGTCAGCCCTCAAATTCATTGGAACCCAAGAACGTTTTCTAGAAGCTTTACTTAAACGACCTGCTACAAATGGTAGCATTCCGCCTCCATGACTAATACAAACATGTAGTTTGGGATGGCGCTCTAGAACTCCCCCAAAAATCAAATTTGAAACTGCAATAGTTTCCTGAAAAGAAAAACCCACCATTAAATCTAATTCGTATTTTCTTAATGATTCTTCAATCAAAGGGCGATCGATACCTGATGGTGCCGGATGAATGAATAAAGGTACACCCAGTAATTCGAAAGCATCATAGAGGATATCATAACATGGATCGTCTAACTGTCTTATGCTTGATGTTCCTATAGCTGCACCACAAAGATTTAATTCCTCTACACAACGGTATATTTCGTCACGAGCAGCTATTGGATCTTGAATTGGTAAATTAGCCATACCTAAAAAACGTTCTGGAGCAAACTGGATCATTTTTGCCAAAGAATCATTATGTATTTTTGAAAAACTGATGGCTTTGCTTGCTTCAATATAGTGAAAGTACGTAAGAGGATTTGGTGTTAGTATCTGAATATCAATTTTTGCTTCATTCATTCTATCTAACCTTATTTCAGGATCTGTAAAAGCTGTTCCTATGTAATTAACATCTCTAAGACTATAATCCCCAATTCTGTAAATAGGGACATCACCATCGCATAGAATCTCTGGTCCATATTTCCCCGCCGCACCCTCTGTTTCTCTTAAAACAACATGAGCATGAGTATCTATTACTTTTACCGAACTAAATAATTTATTTAAATCAGATGACATTAGACTTTTTCTATTTAAGATTAGTAAGATTAATTGAAATAACTAAAGCAAAATATTTCATTGGGAATTTTAAAGGATTTTTAACATTAAATATATACCGCCCATAAAATTTTATCTTGTATTAATTTTAGCGGAAAAAGTGGGGAACCGTTTGCTTATAGGTCTAATAGTAAATAAAGTCAGAATTTTAAAAGGTTGGTGGAGGACATGAATGGGGAACTACAATCAACGCAAATAGCTCATAGTGTTACCAATTTTTTAATTATTGATTCTATTATTATTTTTGTGGTGGCCAGAGGTGGAATTGAACCACCGACACACGGATTTTCAGTCCGATTTAAGCCATTACTACTGAATTATATTGGGTAATATGAATTGCTATTAGCTCTAGAATTTCAGTCAATTAAAGTGAAATCCATTATTATTGAGTGATACCAGTTTATAGGGAATAATACCGCTTGTAGACACCTATATGGACACCTAATAAATTGCCTCGCGCGTGCGCGTATCTACATTTTGTTCGCTATACTGCTCTTATACCTACAATCATTTTAAGAAATTCAAAAGTCTTTGATCTCACAAATTCTAACTCCTTCTGATTAAAACTAACTCATCATCTA
>JAAZZI010000141.1 GCA_014239225.1 Gammaproteobacteria bacterium | reverse complement strand
TCTTCCAAATTTACAAAGGATCGATTTTCATCTTTCTGATAAACTATCCAAACAAGAATAGATGGACGTTCCTTCCCCCAAATTGTCACACCATAAGTCTTCAGTGCCTCATTTAAAGCATTCTCATCAAATTGAACCCATAATTCAGAAGTCGCCTTTTTTTGGCCCCATTTATTAGTAGCTTGATGATATCGATATTGTTGAACAAATCGCTCCGAGCTATCAAATAGTAAGCTAGCGCTCATACTTTTCTTGATATTTCTATCGCCAGTGACTTTCACTAGAACTTTTCCTAATGCTTGTTTTAAGGCAATGCGGCGTTTCGATACTGATTCATCACTAACAGAAATTGTTGTCTGATAAAGCCCAGATACTTTTACTGCATGAACTGGTTGAGAAATGAGTGCTAAAAAGTATATAAGATATAATATTCCAGATTTCATAGAGAATACGCTATTCAAGACTTGCCATTAAGTCAAGGATTGCGGTTAATTACTGACACCGATACCATATACATATGGATAACCGTGCGGATAAGAAAACTAGTTATCAAAATGCCGGGGTTGATATTGAAAAAGGGAATGAACTGATTCGGCGGCTGAAAGAGACGATCGATAATACTCATAGAAAAGGAGTAATTGGTGGGCTTGGTGGTTTCGGAGGATTATTCGATCTTGGCTCATTAAAATATAAACAGCCTATACTGGTATCAGGAACAGATGGCGTAGGAACAAAAATTAAACTTGCCATTGAAAACAATATGCATGACACAATCGGCATTGATCTTGTTGCCATGTGTGTAAACGATATAATCGTACAAGGTGCGAAACCATTATTTTTTCTTGACTACTTTGCCTGCTCTAAACTTGATATTAACATTGCCGAAACTGTCATTAACGGTATTGGAGCGGGCTGTTCGCTAGCAGAATGTAGTTTGATTGGTGGTGAAACCGCAGAAATGCCTGGAATGTATAAAGAACAAGATTATGACTTAGCCGGTTTTTGTGTTGGTGTAGTTGAGAAAGATGAAATGATAACAGGAGAAAATGTAGCGGCGGGGGATATTCTAATTGCAATAGCCTCAAGCGGTTGTCATTCAAATGGCTATTCTCTGATAAGAAAGATTCTTAATGATACTAATGCCGACCTATCTCAAGTTATAGATGGAGAAAAATTATTAGATCATTTACTTACTCCAACTCGTATTTATGTAAAACAAATCCTAAATCTAATGCAACACATTTCAATTAAATCTCTGGCACATATAACTGGAGGTGGTTTGATTGAGAATTTACCAAGAGTAATACCAAAGGACTTATCTGTTATAATAAATACTGATACATGGAACCTTCCCCCCATTTTTGCTTGGTTGAGTGAGCAAGGCAAAATTAATTCAGATGAAATGTTTAAAACATTCAATTGCGGTATTGGATTAGTGCTGTGTGTTGAGCGTAATAATGCAGATAAAACTATTAATTATCTGAATGATAATGGTGAAACTGCCTGGGGAATTGGTAGCATAATTAAAAATAATGGGGGCACAAAAGTACAGATTAAATGACTAAAAAATAAATTATATAATATTAAAAATTATTTTTTAATTTCCCAAATTTGCCAAATACTTGCTCGTGATGTCCAATTATTAATATTAATTTTTAAAATCCATTCTGGCAGTGCCTGACATATCAAATGATTCGAAATACCATTACTAGTAAGTGCTGATGCTCTGCCCTTTTTTCTTGCAGCATAAAATAACTGCTTATCCGGAAATTTAATTATTTTATCAAGAATCTCAGATTCACTATTAATCGATATTATGGGTATATCATTTGTATTATAGAAATCTAATTCCAATTCTCCCGTATCTGAACCAGAACCATCCTGATCATAAACAAGTAATATAGAATCGCTGGAAATATATTTTGTAAAACAGTTCTGCCAAAGAGCAGCCTCTTTACTAGCGGGTAAAGTAATAGTTAGCAATACTAATACGAGATTGATTAACAATGATGTATAGAGAATAAATTTCCATAACTACTCCCAGATTTTCCTCTTAAATATTCTAGAAGATCAGGGTTTTTCTTTTGTGGCATTACACTTGATGGTGAAGAAAAATCATCAGATAGTTCTATGAATGAGAATTCAGAAGATGACCAAATTATGAAGTCTTCAGATAGACGACTAAGGTTTGTCATCATAAT
>JAAZZI010000140.1 GCA_014239225.1 Gammaproteobacteria bacterium | reverse complement strand
CGCAAGAAAAGAAGGGTTTATATCAAAGATTGGCGTTGCAAGAGAGCAAAATGATGACGGTATACTAGCCGGTATTCTCGAACTTGTTGAGGATTAAGAATATGGATGAAATAAAAGAAAAAAATAATATTTTAATAGATCAGCCGAAAAAAAAATCATCAAATAAATTTGTTTTATTTATATCTTTATTGCTTACTATTATTTTTATTATCGCTCTTTATTTCTTTGGTAATAAATTTATTGATAATGAAAAAATAGTCGAGAAAAAAATAAAAAAAATAGAGGGCATTGTTAGTAGCATAGACAATACTATTAATAAGAATCAGTTAAGATTGGTAAACATGCAAAATCAATTAGATGAGTATGAATCAGAAAAAGATGTCCTTGTTGATTTAGTATCTCAACCCGTTAAAGAACAGTTTAATATTAATAAAGATTACGCACTGGTTGAGGTTGAGCATTTACTAACTATTGCAAACCATAATTTATTATTAGGATATCGCCATGAAACGCTATTATCTGCACTTGATGCGGCTAGTAGTCGGTTGAAAGGGATTAATATAAAAGAAGTCTCAGCGGTTCAAGAACAACTCATTAAAAATATCGATGTTTTGAGGGTAAATAATTTTGCTGATATAGACAACATGATGTTGTTGTTAACTGACTTAGTTGAGCACATTGACAGTTTTCCCCTAAAAAGAGAGTTGATGCAAAGCAGAGAAAAGAGATATGAAAATATAGGTAATGGGAAGACAGAAGGGGTAAAAAAATTCTTTACACTTATTTTGAAAGAGCTAAAAGGTTTGGTCGTTATTACGCATAATGAAAACCCTACTGAACATTTTTTCTTACCAAATGAGATTAATTTGTTGAATTTAAATATTAAACTTGAATTAGCAAACGCAAGATTTTCTTTGTTAAATCGGGATAAACAAAACTTGAATGCATCAGTTCAACAGATAAATCATTATTTAAGAAATTATTACGATTTATCAAATACAGAAACTCAGGATGCTTATGATGGTTTGTCTCAAATGATCGATTTAGAGCTTTCATTCCCGAAGATTGATATAAATTCAACTCTTGAATCTGTACGCGCATTGATTCGTTTTCAAAATGAGCGTGAAGACACAATAGATAACGGGGATTCAACAAAATAAAAATGAAGTATTTACTGTTAAGTTTATTAACATTATTTCTAGCGATTGCTATTGGTTCAGTTGTGGTAAAAGACGCGGGTTATGTGCTGTTAACTATTTCGGGTTGGAAAATTGAAACTAGCGTAGTTTTATTCATTATTGCTTTATTTTTAATTTTCATAGTAGTTTATTTTTCAGTACGTAGTTTAGTTCGAGCTTGGCAATTACCGAATGACATAAGAACTTGGCAGGCCAACAAAAAACAATATCGTAGTGAAAAATATATTACTGATGGGTTGATTAATATGGTTGAAGGGGAGTGGAAAGATGCCGAGAATACATTTTCTAAAGCTGCCTCCTATAGTAAAAATCCTTATATTATCTATCTTTGTGCAGCACGCGCTGCACAAGAAATGAATGCACTGGATAAGCGGAATGAGTATTTAAAGCTTGCTCACCATCATAATCCAAATGCTATGCTTGCCATTGGGTTAACACAGGCAGAATTACAATTGAATCAAAAGCAAACAGTGCAAGCACTTGCAACATTAAATAATCTACAAGAAAAATGGCCAGGACAACTTCGCACAAAACAACTACTTTTAGAAACATATACTTTACTTAATGATTGGCAAGCAGTAATAAAATTATTAACTTCAATCGAAAAAAAGAACTTATATGAAAATGATGTAATAGAAGCAAAAAAAATTAGTGCCTACGCAGGCCTATTAAAAGAGTCAGGAAACTTAAATGATGAGAAAAAACTTAATACATTATGGCAAGATATTCCACGTAAATTAAAACACCATCATCATTTAATTGAAGTATATATTAGCGAGAGATTAAAATTTCATGACACATCGGACTGTGAAGTCTTGTTGAAAGGCACAATTAAGCGTCAATGGGATCGAAAATTAGTTCGATTATATGGACTTGTTGCTTCGGAGGACCCAGATAAACAATTAATAACAGCAGAATCCTGGCTAAGCAGTTATACCCATGACCCTGTATTGCTTTTAACACTTGGTAGAATTTGTGTACGAAATAGTCTATGGAGTAAGGCTAGAAAAAAAAAAA
>JAAZZI010000013.1 GCA_014239225.1 Gammaproteobacteria bacterium | reverse complement strand
ACATAGGGAGGACGTAAACGAGGCATACCAGGTTTTCCTTCGATAGATTCAATCATCGCAGATTCTTCACCACATATGTAAGCCCCTGCTCCTCTTCTTAAATGTATTGTTGGTAGTTTACATGGGGGTGCCGTTTTAATTTTATCTAATTCTTTTTCTAACAACATCCTACAGCCCGCATATTCATCTCTTAGATAAATATAAATATCATCTGCTTCAATTGCCCAGTGAGCGATTAGCGTTCCTTCAATAAAACGATGTGGATCATTTTCAAGGTAATAACGGTCTTTAAAGGTACCGGGCTCACCTTCATCAATGTTAATAGCAATCAATTTAGGTGATTTTTTTTCACTTAAAATGCGCCATTTTTGACCTGTTGGAAAACCCGCACCACCCAGACCTCTTAACGAAGAGTCCTCAAGTAAACTTATTATATCTTCACGTTTATATTTTCCATCAATACAATCGATAAGTGTTTTATAGCCACCATTATTTTTGTAAGTATCATAATCAATATAAGATTTAGGTAGTGAGTCCGATAATTTATTTTTACTAAGCGCAGAAAGAACAGTTTCTACCCCAGCATGCTCTATGGGATATGTTCCAGCAACAGCAACCGGTGCTGCTGCACATCTTCCAACACAGGGAACAGGTTGAATGCGAATTTTTTTTGAATCTGTTGCTAATTTTAATTCCTTTATTAATTTCTTAGCGTCAAACATTTCACAAGTAACTGATTCACAAACGCGGACTGTAATTTCTGGCGGAGGCATTTCGTTTTCATTAGTAATATCAAAATGGTGGTAAAAGGTAGCCGTCTCGTAGACTGCTGCCATGGATAAATTCATTATCTTTGCTAATGCTATAATATGACGGTTTGAAATAAAGTGATAGGTATCTTGAATTTTATGTAGATGCTCTATAAGCATATCGCGTGATTTAGATTCATCACCAATTAACTCGTTTACTTGGTTAAATGCTGTTTGATCTAAAACACGGCCTGTAATACGTCCTTTTTTCCCACGAGTTCGCTTCATTTAGTTTATCTTCTATTAATTAATTGTAGAATTAAAATTTCACCCTTACCATTTCTCGCTAAATCACCAGAAAAACGATGTGCTATTGGACCATACTTCTTAAATATTTTAAAATCAGGATCCATTTTTATTAATTGCGTAAATAACAGTCGCAAGAATTCCATCTTTAAATTTCCGCAGCTTTTAAATGTTGCTGAAATATGTTTCGGTTTTTTTGCCAAAACAATTGTACCACGACGCATACCATCGCCCGGATGTTTACCAACCCTGTCTAAGGCAATGATTGTACCTGCGTGAATACGGTTTCCACAGTAATCGCCTGATTTACCCTGAATCACAATAATTCCACGACGCATCCGATCACCTACTCTATCACCTGCATTTCCCTTTATATTAATTAGACCATTTTTCATGCCATAAGGGTCACCAGGCAACCCCGCACCAACATAATCACCTGCATTACCATTTATATTAATCTGCCCATCAATCATTCTATTTCCAACCCATGATCCTGCATCCCCAGACACGTTTATTTTTCCATTTTTCATTTCCTGGCCCAGGAAGTCGCCCGCATCACCTTTTATATCAATCAATCCCTTTGCCATTCTTTTCCCAATATAAATAAGTTTGTCACAACTTTTTTCAATGCAGACATGATTAAAATTTTTTCCCTTTATTAGAAATAATTTTTCAAGCTTAACAATCTCTTTTCCATATCTAAGTTTAATATTTTTAATATGAGTTATATTTTTTCCTTCAAGATTATCGGGAATTAAAGGAGATACATCGAGTGTAAATTTTGGCCGTGATATTAATGTAAATGTAAGCGCATTCATTTAAATAATTTTCTAAGATGAAACAAATGTTTTCCAAGATTACCGCCATAATTACCAGCGCTTATTCTATAAATACCTTTGGATGGCCCAAAGGAACATGCCGCTTCAATACCAATACGCATTGCTTTGCTGATTGATTTCTCATCAATTCCGTCTATTACAATCTCTAGTACTGAACCAATTTCTGCAGTTAATGCGGTTTTGACTTGTCCTTTTAGAGTAGGGCAGTAAGCCTCATTTGTTGATGCAGTTAAGAAATCATATTTAGAACCAATTTTTGACCCAGAACCAACAACACCTCCCGGGAAGGCTGTAATTACTCCCGAAACTTTTTGAATTTCATCAACTGCTTTTTCACATGCGGTAAGAGCGTGTCGTGCAGTTTTCCCCAATACTAGAAAATTACCGCCTCCGATTGCTTTTGTAATACCAGTCGACTCTTCACAAATAAATTCCCCATGCATTACTGGAATACGCCAAAACCGTTTTCCATTTATTACTTTGGCTATTTGATAGCCATCTCCAAAAAAACGTAAGCTTTTCCCAAGTGAAATTTTTTCTTCAGTTTGTAATCCTGAAAAACATGCTGTTGTGACAGTTGTCATTACAGATTGCCCAACACGCATTGGAACTTGCTTTTCAAGATCCTTTGTTGACATTGCAAATATCATTACAGAAATTCCTGGCCGCCCATCTGGCGTTTCAGATGGTTTTAATTCTCTTTCAATATCTGCCTCACAGCCACAGGCAATCACGGAGGACGCAAAGCCACGTATTGCATTTGCAGCTCGGTATGCCCACTTTAAGTTCATGGCAGTGATGATGATACGCGTTGCTTTCATAGAAAATGCTTCAGCAAATGTATCGTCAATGTAAACGTTATTGAGTTTCATATTTATCTCTACATACAGGGCTGAATAACTATTTTTCCATTTCCGTGCTCAACTATTTCATCATCATCAATTTTAAAATTTTCTAGACTAACTGTTTGATATTTTTCAAAGTAACTATTAAGAGTTTTTTCAATACTTTTATCAAATTCAGGTCTAAGCGTATGTGTTACCCCATTTTTTACTTTTGTAACTTTTCCTTTGCGAACAACAAGTTCACCATCTTTAAAAACATAATCAGGTTTACTAAACATTTTTTCTTTGTTTTTATTGTTGCTATAAACAGTAATATCAGCGATTGCGCCAGAACCTAGATGACCACGATTTTTCAACCCTAAGCTTTTTGCAGGACCTGCTCGCGTCATTGTTGCAATATCGTATAAAGAGTATTCTCTATCGATTGTACTTAAGATGCTGTGAGCCGCAGCATCTTTATTGATCGTACTTAAAATGTCATTTCTAAAGCTGCGATCCATTAATAATCGAATTAAATGGGGGTAACTTGTAAATGGCGCTCCATTAGGATGATCTGTGGTTAGAAACACTCGCCATGGATCATCAATTAGTAAAAATATCTCAAGGCCGATACACCATTGCAGTGCATTAACAAAACTTTCGTCTCTATATTTAAAAGGAACTACACCACATCCTGCATCACATTCAATATCCATTACAACCCATTTTTTTGGGTGAGCATGCCAATGGCCGGCATATTGAAGCATTGAATCACCTGAGGCGGTAACAGTTTGACCAAATAAGATTTGCCCAACATCGATAGATATATTTGGATTTTTATTTACTGCTTCAGCAATTTCTCCAGAGCCAGAGGAAAATTTTCTATCACCCTCAGTTCCATAACTATGAAACTGTATATGAGTTAGGTGCATTCGCATGCCTTCAGCTGCATTGATTGTATCAATTGTTGTTTTTAAATTACCGGGGACCCCAAGATTACATCCATGTACGTGTAAGGGATGTGGAATACCAAGCTCAGTCACGGCTCTTGTCAGCGCTTTTAGAATGTCACGTGGTGATACGCCGTAGTGTTTATTTAGCTCATCTAATTCTAGCTTGCGTTGGTTAAATTTAAAGGCATTAATACCCCCTGGATTTACAACTTTAATTCCAAGCGCCTGAGTAGCATTAATAATCCAGCCAACATAATCACTGATTGCTGCCTGGTCATTTTTTTTTGCAAGCATACGAAGTAAAAAATCATCGCTACCCAGCACGGCATAGGCGCCTTTATCTACGATCGGTATATCTGCCATCTCCATGTGCGCCTGTCTTGCATTAGTAGGTAACATTGCAGGTTCAAAACAAGCTGTGTATCCCATTTCTGCATAACGATATCCTGTTGTTAAGGTGGATGGTGCTGCGTTACCACACCCGGAGCGTGTTAGGGGAGTTTTTGAAACAAGATCATTTTCATGATCCTCGGGCAACATCATACGGGCAATATTAACTTTACCTCCGCCAATGTGAGTGTGGATGTCAATTGCTCCTGACATGATAATTTTATCTTTCATATCATAAGTTTGATTTATTCTGATATTAGAAGAGGGTTTCCGTGTAATAAGCCCATCGCGAATATAGATATCACGTTTTTCTCCATTAATACCATGAACCGGATCATAAACAACACCATTTTTTAATTTTATATACATATGATTATTTAATATTTTTTAAGTACTTCATTAAGCACATAGTCAACATTTGGGTATGATGATTTACGAATCATTTATAAAGGTAAAGAAACAACACTGTCAGTACGAAATAACTGACCTGAATGATCAACCCCGGGAGTTGCAATAGGTATAAATACATCAGGATTAAAATTTAATTTTATATCAGGTTTAGCCAAAATAATTGATGGGATTGAAGCACGAGGCGGTTTTATCGCAGCACTAAAACTAGAAATCCACATAAGAGCATCTACTTCTTTATTTTTTAAAACATTATATGTTGAATAATGATGCGGGCTGTAGTCAGGATATCCTTTATTAAAATTAACTCTTAAAGGATAGCCACTTTGCCACGCACAAACATTGCTTGATGTTGTTGAGCCGTCATCGCCTCCTAATGAAAAGCCCGCAAATCTTGTAATTCGTGTTAGGTACTTAACAACTTCACAAAAACTTTGAATGGTTAGTTCAGCATGAGGCATGTCAAGATCAGCCGGAGACCAGATAATGACGCCATACTTAGCCGATTTCATTTGTTCCGCTAAAACTTCTAATTTTTTAGTTTTTATACCAGCAACATTATCGACATCAATTTTTGCGCCTGTAATAATTGCATGAAGAGATGAGATTATTTCGCCTATTTCCTCAGTTTTACAATTTAGTATATTTGGTTTTTTACCAGTTGGGCTGATTCCTAATTTTGCGTTTAATTTTTCACCAATATAAACTAATTTTAATTTATTTTTTTGGCGAGTAAACATAGATTGTTTGTTCCAGATTACTCGCTCATAAAAACGCTGATATTTAGTCGCATCAGTTCCTGCAAAAATAATTAAATCAGCGCGATTCTTAATTTCAGACATCGTTGTCATGATCCAACCTAGATCTTGTAATACAAGTGTATTACGAGTAAGTGCATCACCATGCATATGATCTAAAACAGCCCCTGTTTTATCGGCTAGATGCATCACAGCGCGCATACCATTTACATCTGTACCCAATCCGGTAATTAATGGTGAATTGGACTTTTTTAGAACTAGAAAAATTTTATCGATAGCATCTTCAAGCGTACTTTTTTTGCCTGCTATTTTTGGGAAACTTTCAGGAACTTGTTTTTCAAATCCGGAAATTGCTTTCGGACAATGATTTTTAAGAATTTTTAAAGTTTCTTTTTTATTTTGAATGACAAGATCGTCACAAAGAAGCCCACAAAAAGGGCATGCCACGTTATTTATAATTTTATCTACTATTTTAGTTTTCTTTTTCAACACTTTCTCTCAAGAATTTAAAAAATAATATTTCATATTAAACAAAATACACAATAACACTATTATTATGCATATGTTTAACGTTACTAAGAATACAGAGATTAGGGTAAAACAGATTAGAATCAGTATATTAACAATGTATATGCGAGCTAATTTATTACCGATAACATTTCATTAACATAAGTGTACTTTTCGCGTGGTTTTCCTTTGGGTTCGCCATGTTTAACTTCCTCAGTATCAATCTTTGTCCAATCATCAAAGCTAATATGACGAATATTTTTATTATTTAATATCGAATATATGCCTTCAGCACCGGATTTTTTTGTTTCGATATTAAGTTTATCTAGATCTTCAAGTAAACATCTAACTGTTTCAACACTACAAGCTCGATTAGTTCCAATAATTCCGCTTGGCCCACGCTTTATCCAACCACCCGTATAGAGTTGCTCTACGATTACACCATCGGTATCAGTTACTCTACCTTTTTCGTTGGGAATAGTACCCCAGCCTTCGTGAAACGGTACATCAGAAATTGGGACACCTCGATAGCCAATACTACGAAATAATATACCAGCATCCATTTCGATCGTTTCATTTATCCCTTTAGCAGATTGTTTAAAGGCCTCACCGGAAAGTTCATTTTTTTCAAGTATTAGTTTTTCAATACTTATATTTCCTGTTATTTCTTTTGGCCCTAATAGAAAACTAAAAAAACATTTTTTTGATTTATTCGAATCGAGTTCACGTTTTGAAAAATTAGCAAACAAGTCGTAGATTTTCTTATTAGTGATGTTGCTTTTTTCTTCAAGCTCTTTTTTACTTTCATCATTAAGGACTAAATCTTGTTCTTGGACGATTGGATTGCAGTCAGACAGCTCTCCGAACTCACGTAATTCTTTTGGAGTAAACTTTGCTTGAGCAGGACCGCGTCGTCCAATAACATGAATTTCTTTTAATTTACTTTCTGCCAACACATCTAGTGCATGTTGTGCTATGTCGGTATGTCTTAATTCATCGACTGTTTTTGACAATATTCTACTAACATCGGCAGCGACATTACCTTGCCCAATAATAACGGCAATATCATGAGAGAGATCAAATTCTAATTCTCTATAATCGGGATGTCCGTTATACCAGCCAACAAATTCAGTTGCCGTATGACTTCCTTTCAGTTCTTCGCCGGAAATACCCAGCTTTCTATCTGTCTCAGCCCCACATGTAAAAATTACTGCATGGTGAGTTTTACGTAATTCTGCTACAGAAATATCCTCACCAACCGTTACATTGGCAATAAGATTAAAATCAGGCGTATCAGCAATCTTTTTATAAAGATTGATGGCCTGTTTTAATTTTTGATGGTCAGGCGCGACACCACTACGAACAAGTCCGTAAGGAGAGGGAAGACGCTCGATGACATCAACTTTTATTTTAACATCAGATTTAATTAGTGCTTCCGCAGCATAGAAGCCACTCGGGCCGCTCCCCACAATTGCAACCAATAAGGGATTATTATCGGTACCAAGATTATCCATAATTAAAGGCCTCTCTAATTTATATTTAAAAGCCTAATTCAGTTTTACGTTCTTCAGCGCCAGGTAAAGGCTCCATTTGTTCTTCGATGACTGGAAGTGCAGCAGCTTTTTCTGCATTAATCTCAATCCAGTGTTCTTGATCTTCAGGAATGTCATCGTCTTCATAAATTGCCTGAACAGGACATTCTGGGATGCAAGCACTACAGTCAATACAAACTTCGGGATCAATGTATAGCATCTCGTCGTCATAATGAAAGCAGGCAACCGGACAGACAGATACACAATCTGTGAATCGGCAGTTTTTACAATTATCAGTTACGATTGTTGTCATTGTTTCCTCCTCTACCTTACTCAGGTAGCTCCTCTGATGAAAAATACTAACACTATTATTTTATTTACTTTTTACTCATTGATAAAAGAATTTCTCCACGATTTAATTCAATTGAATCACCACTCCAGCGCTCAAAAGTGCTGTTTAGATGAGATGGGTCAATTTTAAATCCAATTTCCTCTAGATATTTAAAGTAAAATTTAATAAATGAGGGATGATATTCGCAATTACGAGAGAATGTTGGTAATAATGCTGCCTGATTAAAGCTAATTATTGAGCCACGTTTCATGCCGGCTCCAGTTCTCATTCCCATTTGCCCTAGGATGATGATTGTACCGGCATGCATATTGACACCGGTAAAATCGCCGGAATTACCTCCAACAACAATTAAACCTCTACGCATGGCATGCCCCGTTTCATTTTTAACATTACCATGGACAATAATTTCTCCGCCCTGCATTCCAATTTCACTTCCACGATAACCACTACCTGTCATATGCCCGGCATCTCCTTTTACGGTTATTCTCCCTCCAATCATTTCTGGCCCAAGCCATCCGGAGGAACTACCTTCAATAGTGATTTCACCACCACGCATAGCAGCACCCGCATGAAGACCGACGTTACCTTCCACTGTAATTTTTCCAAATGACATAGTTGCGCCGATATGTTTTACATTTGATAAATCGCCATCAATCACAATTTCTCCATCAAACGTTCCATTACAGTCAAAAAAATCACCAAGCTGTACTTGTCGGTTTCCATGAAAAAGTATTAAGGAAGAGATTTCATTGTTTTCTAGAGACTGTAATTTATCAGGACAGATGCAGTCAGCCTCTAGTGGTACTTCTGGCTGGGTATGCAATTTAAGATTAAGTGCCATTAGTTATTTCTTTCCAGAAGTTTATGTAATTGAATTTGATATTGACCTAATCCGCCACCATAATTTCCTGCTGAAATTTTTTTAATACCAGGTTTAATGGAAGCATTAATTCCAATATACATAGCTTCCTCAACTGCATTTAGTGTAAGACCATCTATGACAATCTCGAGAACACTATTTATGCCTTTACTAATTTCTGTTTTCTCAACTATGCTAGAAAGCGTTGGGCAATAAGCATCATTTGTTGATGCAATCAATGCTTTATATTTTGAGCCAACTTTGCTTCCGCTTCTGACAACTCCATTAGGAAAAGGCAATATTATATTTGGTATTTCCCTCATTGCTTTGACGGCAGATTTTGCTGCTTTTAATGTGGTATTTTGATCTTTTCCGAGAATTAAAATGTTACCGCCACCGACAGCTTCTTTTGTTTTAAAAATATCATCAACTAAAAATTCACCATCCATTACAGGTATACGCCATAATTGTTTTTCAGCTATCTTTTTACTTATTTGAAAGCCATCACCAAAATAACGAAGTTGACCGCCAACCGTGATTTCATTACCTTGATCAATTCCGTTATAACAAGCCGTACTTGGACACGTCATTACGCATTGTCCAATCCGCTCCATTAAGCGTTTACCGAGGCTTTCACTATCCATAGCGAAGAGTAAAACGCTTACTCCAGGCCTCAAGTCGGGTGATGCATTTGCTGGTATTTCTGTTTCAATTCCAGCTTCACATTTACAACCAATGACTGACGTAGCAAACCCTGTGATAGATTGTGCAGCCGCCATTGCCCATTCTTTTGTTTCAGCGGTGATGATAATACGACTGCCATACATCTTAAATGCTTCTGCAAATGTATCGATAATCTCGGTTGATTTTATTTTCATACCTTATTTATTCCTGTCTGAATAATTTCATGATCATGTAAATAACGATCATCAACAGCATAATTAGAAAACTCGATTGAGTAATAATTTTCAAAGAAAGGCTGTACGATTTCTTCAATTTTTTTATCATATTCTGGAGTGATATGTAATAATTTGCCGGTAAAGTCAGTTTTAAATTCATGATTTTCTATAATCATGTGCCCCGATTTAATAACATAACGAGGCGCACTAAACATCATTTCTTTGTCATCCATTACATCATAAATTGTTATATCTGCGTCTGCTCCCGTACCTAGATGTCCTTTTGATTTTAGACCTAAAGCTTTTGCAGGTCCCGCTCTAGTAATAATTGCTATTTCGTTTAGTGTGTATTCACGTTTTAATTCTGGGAGCGAGCATTTTAGAAGTGCTTTTTGATTTACTCTTTTCATTTCTTCGTGACGAAATTTTTCATCCATTAAAAGCTTTATAAGTTTTGGGTACGCCATAAAAGAACCACCATTTGGGTGGTCAGTTGATAAAATTATGCGCCACGGATCCTCAGAGAGTAAAAATAACTCGAGACCAATTGCCCACTGAAGTGTATGCATGTAGATATGTTCCTGGTATGTGAAAGGCAAAATTCCACAACCACTTTCACATTCAGTATCAACATTTACCCATTTACCCTTTGAATGACCTTTCAAAACGTATGCTAAGGGTGCGTCTGCAGTCATGATTGTTGATTTGCCAAACATAACCTGACCAACGTCACATGTAATGTTTGGGTGACTGTTTACATATTCAGCTATTTCAGCAGCCTTTGAGATCGGGTTCTTACCAAGTTCTCCGCCATAACTATGAAATTGAATATGCGCAATATGTGCACGCATATCCCCCGCCGTTTTCATTGTCTCAAGCGTGGTTCGGTAGTTACCACTATGACCAAGATTATTACAATGTATATGCGGTGGGTGAGGGTAACCTTGTTTGTTAACAGTCTTTATGAATGCTTCAATTATTTGACGTGGCGATAAATCTTCATCTGTTTTTTCATCAATATCAGAAACATTAGAGTTTCTTTTTCCTTTCCATGGCTCATCACCGCCGGGATTAACTAGTTTGACAGTATAAGCTTTTGTAGAGCTCACCCACCAAGCAACTGCTTGATCGAATTCTTCCATACGTTTTTCACGTATTAAATTTTGAAGAAAAATATTATTACCTAAAAGAACATAAAATCCTTTATCAATAATAGGCGTATCATGAAATTCTTCTAATGTATGTCGCGCGCCAATTGGGGTTACAGCAGCCTCCATGGCTGTTGTGTATCCTAAAGTTGCATAGCGGTAACCGGTTGCAAATGTTGATGGCGTCGTTCCACCGGAACCAGAACGGGTGAAAGGAGTTCCGGGATGTACATCATGACGATGGTCTTCGGGTTGTAGTTTTCTTGCAGCATTAACCTTTGGTCCTGCAATATGACAGTGGATATCAATACCCCCCGGCATAACAACCATTCCTTGTGCATCAACGATTGATGCTTCATCAGACACGGAATCAACAACTTTTCCGTTTTCGATGCAAATTTCTTTTATTTCACCATCAACATTATTGGCTGGGTCATATACCTTGCCGTTAACGATGCGCATAGATGCAGACATTTAATACCCCTATAGATTACTCTTGTAAAAGTTTTTATTTTCAACGCAGTTTGACGCTTGTACGTAAGACTAGAGCGGGTTTATAGCTGCAACTTTTGCCTCGCCAGAAGCACCTCCAGCATAATGTTTCGCCAACACTAACTCATGCACGCGTTTCTTTATGCTTGTTAGTATTGTTTCATCATCAGGAAAAGGTGAATCAAATGCAGACCTTAATGTAATTGGAACATCATCCATACGGTATACAGTTCCAGTAGTATTAATACCATAAGTTGCGGTTCGAAATGCAACATGTGATAGTTTTGTTGTATCAGTGTTTTTTGTATCGAGCGTAATAACCGGAATATTTTTTAGATGCTCGATTGCCTTTTTAGGAAAATTTGAACCAGGATCACTTGCGATAATTAATGCAGCATCGGCATCACCATTTGATAAAGTATCAACGGTTGTGAATTCACCCGGATTAAAACGAGGATAACCACGACTAAAATTGACACCAAAAGGATAGCCCGTTTGCCAAGAAACGACATTATCGGCCCCAGTAACATTCCCATGACCGCGGACTGGTTTGGCAACGAAATGCGTATATTCATTCAAATCGGTAGCGAGCGCGAGCAGGGCTCCCGAGTTAAAATGACGACCTCTTGTCATAGTTAAGCCCATTCCAAAAAAGAGTACGCCGAAACGACAATTTTTCATACGTTCAGCTAAATCACTTAATGTTTCGAGCGGAACACCAGTTTCTTCTTCTATATTAGATGATAGTTTACTTCCCTTTACCAAGGCTCGAAGTGCCCAGAGTACCTCAAAGTCTTTTCCAGGAATTGGTTTTATAAAAATATCAGCAACAGGTGCACTTTTTGTTTTTCTAACATCAACCAGAACAACGGTACGATCTTTTTTACCATTTGGCGTAAACATACCTTTTGGCGTAACAGCATAGCGTCCAAAGTGTCGTGGGTGAGATTCAGCAGGATTCCCACCCCAGTAGATGACTAAATCAGCTCGGTTTTTAACTTCACCTAGTGTACTTGTACTTTCACCGACACCTTGAAAAGCAAGACCACTAGGGCCGTGACAAACAGAAGTCGTCGTATCGATATTGCCTTTAATATAATCTGATATTGCAACAGCTTGGCGTTGGGCTTCGCAAGTAGTATCACTAAGTCCATAAGTGATTGGAAATTTTGCATTAACTAAAGTTTGCGCAGCCTCTTCAATTGCTTCATCGACTGACACTTCCTCCCCATCAATCATTGCTGCCGGCGCATCTTCAATTGTATGTTCAGCAAACCAAGCACGACCTAGAACACAAGCATTTTTTGCTTTTGTTATTCGTTTCTCGTTTAGGTCAACATGAAGCTCCATATCATCACAAACACACCCACAAAATGTACAGGTCGCATTTTCAACAATTTTAATATTTTCGTTTTCATTTGCCATTAAGCGATCTACCTCTAATAAATTCTATCTTTTATTATTTAACTTTTTCAATTTCAA
This sequence comes from Gammaproteobacteria bacterium, assembly GCA_014239225.1. GTDB lineage: Bacteria > Pseudomonadota > Gammaproteobacteria > Eutrophobiales > Eutrophobiaceae > UBA11869. The sequence goes on along the minus strand of JAAZZI010000013.1, from coordinate 583 downwards.
CCATCATATGTTTTGATAATGGCATACCAGTTCCAGCTGTATCACTTGCCATTAACTGACTTGAGGGCGGCCCATAAGGAATAAACAACAATCCCGTGGATAAATCTTCGGGTTTTTTACCGATGCAACTTACTATTGTTTCACCAATTTCATTCCACATTCGCACTTTATCACCATCAACTAGTCCCCTTTTATCCATATCGTCTTTATTCATCTCTAATGTTGAGGTGACCTCTTTATATTCATCTTTGAGTTTACCCTTATTCAGGGATGTTCCTTGTTTGCTTGAACGTCCTGGTATAAGCATCATTTTATCTGTCACAAAGACCTCTCCTTAGTATCTGTTATTATAACTTTGGTACCTCAATGCCACAACATTCTGTATAATAAGGATTTTTTTCTGCTGAGACTGAGATCCACTAATTATATCTTATGGTTACTAATAATAGAAAATTAAATGCGAAATCAAGATATGTCAGCGTAAAAGCTCCAGCACGCCTACATTTAGGTTTTTTGGATATGCATGGTGATTTAGGCAGAAAATTTGGTAGCTTAGGCTTATCTATTACCAATGTAGAAACAT
>JAAZZI010000139.1 GCA_014239225.1 Gammaproteobacteria bacterium | reverse complement strand
ATATTTTTATTAGCATTTGTTTCGTCTCCAAGTTGTCCATACTTATTACGTCCCCAACAAAACAATTGATTATTAGAGAAGGCGATCCTTCTAAAGATTTGTACTACATCATCAATGGCTCTGTTACTGTAGTAATTGAAGACACAAAAGGTAATGAGATTGTGCTCGCTTATCTTAATCCTGGTGAATTTTTTGGTGAAATTGGAATGTTTGGTGATGAACACAGCCGCACGGCTTCCGTAAGAGCTAAACCAAAATCAGAAATTGCTTCAATTAGTTATGAAAAATTACAAAATTTAACTGAAATTTTTCCTGATTTATTGTTTTTAATTGCTTCGCAATTGGCTATTCGCCTAAGGCGCACTAGTCGTAAAGTAAGTGACCTGGCATTTACAGATGTAAAAGGGCGTGTAGCAAAAACGTTACTAGATTTATGCAGTAATCCCGATGCAATTACACATCCAGATGGTATGCAAATTAGTATTACAAGACAGGAACTGGGGAGAATTGTTGGTTGTTCTCGTGAAATGGTGGGAAGAGTACTCAAAAGCTTAGAAGAAGATCGCTTGATTTCAGTATCTGGAAAAACTATGGTAATTTTTGGAAAACGTGACAAATAAAGTATTTGATTGAGAGTAATTCCCTTTATTGATAACTAGATTCTTGACAATAACAAAAGAAAAAAAGAAAATCGCTACCCCTTACCCAATCCAAGAAGAAATGAAATACATGGCTATGTAGCTCAGCTGGTTAGAGCACGGCACTCATAACGCCGGGGTCGGTAGTTCAAGTCTACCCATAGCCACCAAATATTTCCCATAATTGTGTTATATTTATTTCAGCAAAAGGCGACATAATGGAACATATTTTAAACGACATACTTTCTCAACATGACCCAAATTTTCAAGGTTTAGTTTTTGGGTTTACTCATACCTGTATTATGTTAATTGGTTATTATACGGGTTTTAGTATTAATCGTTTTTTTAAGATCATAAGTAATGGATATATAGCTGGTATTATTGGAGCAGCATTATCTCATGTAGTTGCCGATATAATAGCATCTGCATTTGACCCACATATTAGATTTGCAATGATTGGAATAGCGATTGGCGGAATAATCCCTTTTATTGCTATACCTTTTTTAGAAAGATGGGTTGTAAAAAGTAAATACCATATAATTGTTGGTGACCACGAAGATATTAAAGAAGATATAGAAACTAAGCATAAGTGAAAAAATTTCTTTCTACTGATTACATGGATAGTTTTCTATGAGTGAACTAGCAATTGAATTAGTAGAGTATTGATGTCTGCTACTTGGATTTTCATGAATGTAGGCCATTATTGTTTTTGTTAATTCACTAAACATAATATCTCCTGCTATACACCATTTAGGCTCCATAAAACCCCAATCAACAAATGCATCGTGAATTGATGATATATGAGAAATACAATATGCGCATGCGCTAACACTCGAAATATTGACCGAATAAATACAATCATCACAACGCTCTAATAATTCATCGCCAGTATAGAAATTTTCGGCATGTACTGGAAGTAATGTATATAAAAACACTATTACTGCCAACAACCTCATATTGATATTAACCATGTAAAAGATTTCATTTTTAAATCAAACTACAAATTGAGCAATGCCGTCACGAAATGACCAATCAATATCATGATTCTCAACAATAGTTATTAAAACATTTTCTGGCGGAATACCGGGATTACTAGCGAGATTGTCAGTAACTTTTTCATAAAAAGCTTGTTTCGCCTTATTGGAACGCCCGGCCCTCATGATAAGAAACATCATTACACGATCATTATCTCTATCTTGATATTCAAGACAGTCCTTTTCAACTTCATTGATAATTTGATAGCGATCATCATTCGGAAAACCCATCGTCTCTATCACTGCAGAATTAACGCCATCTGCAATTGCTTTCTTATACTCGGATGTTTTGCCTTTCAAAATTGAAATATTTACTAACGGCATACTTTTATTCCTTATAAATTTGACAAATATTTATTTAATTTTACGATTAAAATATCATTATAGATGAACTTTTAAAACTTACCCAAACGTTCATTCTAAGTGATAATTTTAAATCACTGAAAGCTTTATAAGTAATGATGGCCTGTATTTTTTCTCCTATATTGATATTCAATTTAATATTATTACTATCTTCTATTATTCCAGTTATTTTCCCCAAAAAACTATTCTGCATGCTTGAATCAAGCTCTTGTAATGACAATACTATTT
>JAAZZI010000138.1 GCA_014239225.1 Gammaproteobacteria bacterium | reverse complement strand
GTATTTTCATTTGGCCTGAAAGCAGAATTATCATTAAATGATCCTGCTCCAGATTTTGAATTGTTTGATCAAGATGGTAATCCGCATAGGTTAAGTGATTACAATGGTCAATGGTTAGTTCTTTATTTCTACCCGAAAGATGATACTCCCGGGTGCACAACAGAAGCATGTTCCTTTAGAGATGATATTTATAAAATTCGTGAACTAAAAACGAAAATAGTCGGGATAAGTACTGATGATGTAAAAAGTCATGGAAAATTTGCTAAGAAATATAGTCTTCCTTTTCCCCTGCTATCTGATAAGGATGCAGTGGTAGCCCAATCATATGGTTCTGCAATTAGAATTGGCCCATTTAAAATGGCAAAACGTCACAGTTTTATCATCTCGCCAACGGGGAAGATCGTTGTGATCTACAGGAAAGTAAATCCAAGCAATCACAGCAACGAAATAATCGATAAGTTAAAATTATTAACCTCATCAAATTAAAAACAAAATAATCTATAAAAGATATCGAAGTAATATAGTAAAAATATTAATGATCAAAACTAGAAATCTCTACTCCTTAATTAAGTTATTCTATCAACACCGCAAGACCAGCAAGTATCGAATTGACCTTCGATAGTTTCACCGCATTGGCATTTCCAGTCATTATTTTGATTTTTGTTTATATACATTTTTTTTATTAGAGACTCTGCTAAATTAAAATCCATTTCATTATCTATCCAGACTTCAGGCCAACATTCATTGATGGGGAGCTCTCCAATACCACTCATCAAGTTTGTATTACGAAGATGACAACTAATATTATTTAGCTCCAACAGGTTACGAACGTGGCCCACCATTATTAAATTATCGTCGCTATAAATTTTTTTCATTTATTAAAATTTAGAAGTTATTACATACATATCTTTAAGTAATTTTGTTTCTAGTTATTCATTCTAGAAAGCGTTTCTTTTGCTGAGTCAATCAAGAACGTTGTGTCAATACCGACTGTTAATAGGCTAAATCCTTTTTCTTTATATGGCAAAACAGCATCAGCGCTAACCCCAAAAATACCCATACTTATTTTTGCATTTTTACAAGCATCAATTATTTTTTCAATAGCAGCCTGGACAATAGGATGATCTATTTCTCCAGGTTTACCTAAACTAGCCGATAAATCATAAGGCCCAATTAATATCGCATCAACACCTTCTAATGCTACGATAGCATTTATATTTTCAACAGCTTCGGAACTTTCAGCTTGCAATACAACAGCAGTTTCCTCGTTTGCATTTTTTAGATAACGCTCAAAATCAATTCCATATTTATGAGCACGGCAAATTCCGATTCCTCTGTCTCCAGCAGGCGCATATTTACAATTAGTAATGATTTTTTTTGCTTGGGTTGCATTGTGTACTTGCGGGACAATAACACCTGCCGCCCCAATATCTAATGCTTTTTTAAGCCAGATAGTTTCATCAGCAGGAACACGTATCAAACATGGCGTGGGAGTCGCTGCCTGCAACATTGTTTGCGCTTGTTGTGGATTAAAAGCACCATGTTCTGCATCAATAAATAACCAATCATAGCCAATATTTGCAAGTAACTCGCAAATCTCGGGCGATGGTAGGCTTACTAAGGTGCCGGTTAATACTTCATTTGAACGTAGACGTTTAGCAAAATTATTTATGTTTTTCATTACCTATAACCTTACATATAAAAATATTTAATTTAGTGTTGTGCTGCTCCTTCTGCCCCAAGCCCCGTTTGAGCGCGAACAAATTGATCATCAAAAGCAGCTTCTTCTTCTTTTGCTTGCGGACTTTTATCTAAATACGAGATTATTATAATAGTGATAAATGCGATACTCATTGAAAATAGAGCTGGATATTTGTAGGGGAATATCGCTTTAGTGTTTCCTAAAATATCAACCCAAACGATAGGTCCAAATAGGACACATAGTATCGCAGTAAGTAATCCTGCCGCCCCACCAATAAAAGCGCCTCGGGTGGTAAGTCTAGACCAATACATGGAAAAAAAGAGAATAGGAAAATTGACGCTGGCAGCGATAGCAAAAGCAAGACCAACCATATAAGCAACATTTTGTTTTTCAAACGTTATACCTAGAAGAATAGCCACTACTCCTAGCATAATGGTGCTAATACGTGAAACCATAACCTCTCTCTTTTCTTGGGCTTTGCCATGACAAAAAAGACTAGCATAAAGGTCATGAGAAATCGCCGAAGCACCCGCTAGTGTCAGCCCAGAAACCACCGCTAATAT
>JAAZZI010000137.1 GCA_014239225.1 Gammaproteobacteria bacterium | reverse complement strand
ATATTTCTCTAATACTACAGAATTTTCAATTTGCTTTGATGAAATTTCCCAATATTTTTTAAGTAGCTGAGAAGTTTGTTTTTTGGTATGACGTATAAAGCCATACTTCTCATAAAACTGGATTGCCCAAGTAGCATCCTGCCATGTGCCAACAAATAAATATGAGCTTTTATTGAGTTTGAATAAGTGTTGCAGCAATGATTTTCCTATGCCCATTCCTTGATAATTAGTCAATGTATATGCATGCCTAATTAGAGTAACGCCTTTTAGCTCCTGAATACCCATTACACCAACTAGTTTATTATTTTTGTTATAACCAAACATACGAACACCATTATCAAATTCATTGACTAATTCTTTTTCTAGCATGTATGGTTCATGCCAACAATCATCTGGAATAACGCCCTTGTACTTTATCGCAGCATCATTGATAACGTAAAGAATACTAGATAAGTCTTTTATAGTATTTTCTATTATCATTTAACACCTAAAAACTTTATCTAAGTATGTTCTAGTAATTAAGTTATTTTCATGTAATGTGATGCAATTTTTGCTGCTAAGGATGCATTATTTTGTATCAACTTGATATTTGCATTTAGACTTTTACCTTGGGTTATTTCGTTGACTTTTGATAACAAATATGGAGTTATTTCTTTGCCTATAATTTTCTCTTTTTCGGCTTCAATAATTGCTTTATTTATTGCTTCATTCATCATAGTTAATTCCAGTTCAAATGTTTTTGGTATGGGGTTCGTTATCAAAACACCTCCATTAATTGAAAGACTCCACTTGGTCTTTAATATTTCTGAAATATCAGTTGCTGCATCAATTCTGTAGTCAACATTAAAGCCAGATTTTGTGGAGTAAAAAGCTGGCATCTCAGAAGTTTTATAGCCTATGACTGGAACGCCCTTAGTTTCAAGATACTCAAGAGTTAGCCCTATATCAAGTATAGATTTTGCCCCAGCACAAACAACGCACACATTGGTTCTTGAAAGCTCCTCAAGATCTGCAGAGATATCTAATGTTTTCTCTGCACCTCTATGAACACCACCTATTCCACCAGTAGCAAATACAGCAATTTTTGCTAAATGAGCAATGATCATAGTTGATGCTACTGTTGTAGAGCCGGATAATTTTTGTGAAACGGTAATGGCAAGGTCCCGTCTTGAAATTTTTCTGACTTCATCATTCGTTGCTAAAAACTCAATTTCTTTTTTGGTAAGGCCTACTTTTAAGCGTCCTTTAATTATTGCAATAGTTGCCGGAATTGCATTATTGGCTCGCACTGTATCCTCAACCATGAGAGCGGTTTCTATATTTTCAGGATAAGGCATGCCATGCGAGATAATGGTAGACTCAAGGGCAACGATTGGCTGTTTACTGTTTAGAGCATTTTCTACTTCAGGATGGACATCTAAGTAACTATTTAATTTCATCTTTACTTTCCCTTAATACAATTTCAATATTTCTTTGTGAAATGTCATCACTAATAGTATTTTTACTTTTTAACGCTATTGCAGCAGCGGCTGAGGCATATTCTGCAGATTTCTTAATACTATTTAATTTTAAAAATCCATAAACTATTCCAGCCACAAAAGCATCTCCCGCTCCGTTGCCACTATTCACTTCAATATTTCGTTGACAATAGTAGCCATGCTCTGTACCGTCGTAATAAAAGACACCCTCTTTACCTAATGTAATAAATATTTGCTTACACCCTCTATCAAATATGTTTTGAGCAGCCTTAAGCATGCTTTGCTTATTAGTAATTTTGATTCCAGTAATAAGTTCGGCTTCTAGCCGATTAGGTTTAACTGTATGAAATTTTCCAATAATATTTGTTATTTTTGACGTTTTAGCGATAGATACTGGGTCCAAAAACAATGGTACATGGCTGTATTCATTTGTAATATATTCGATTACCTTAGTAGGGATATTTGTGTCAATTACAATAACAGAGCTTTGATTGAGAGTATTACTAAAACTTTTGATGTCTTCGATACTCATTTCATTGATAATTCGCATATCAGATATCGATACCAACATATCATTATTGTCATCAAGTACTGATAAATATTGACTTGTTGGCAATGTAGTATGTTTTTTAATATAAGAAGTATCAACATTAGCACTTTGCGTTTTTTCAATCAAAAACTCTCCTAAAGCATCTGAACCAACATAAGAAAACATTTTTGATGGGATAGAGATTCGAGAAAGATTTTCAGCAATGTTTCTTCCAACACCTCCGGTTGACATAGAAATTTCGCCTG